>NZ_JACEGK010000380.1:0-7750 GCF_056859195.1 Streptomyces sp. NH27 | reverse complement strand
GTCCCCCGCCCCGGCGCACGACACGGGATGGGTGCCGGCAGTGACGGAGGGGAGCGAGGCGTTGAGCTCGTTTGTGAGCACACCGCCGCGGGGCACGCCGCTGGAGGCGGCCGGACACACCGCGGACGAGGACTCGGTGGGCATGCGCATCCCGATGCCGGTGCAGACCGGCCCCGAGGCGGACCGGCTGCGGTACGTCGGCGCGGCCACCCGCCGGATCGCCCGCGGCCTCGACCTGGACGAGATCCTGCTCGGACTGTGCCGCTCGGCGGTACCCGCGTTCGCCGACGCGATCCTGGTCTACCTGCGCGAGCCGCTCCCGGTCGGCGACGAGCGCCCCTCGGGGCCGCTGCGGCTGCGGCTGCGCCGGGCCGACGGCGGCCTGGAGGGCCCCGGCGACACCCCGGACGTGCCGGTCGGCAACCTGCCGGCACTGGAGACGCCGTACGGCGGCGCCCCCGAGACCATCGGGGTGCTGCTCGACGGGCCGCTCGCCGAGGTGCTGCGCGGGGTGCGCCCGGTCTTCGCGGAGTCGCCGCGGGCCGCGGACGCCCTCGCCGAACTCCTCGGCAACCCCCCGGGCCCGCTGCCGGGCGGCCGCCGCGCGCTGCTGGCCCCGCTGCGCGGCCGCCGCCGGGTGATCGGCGCCGCGGTACTGCTGCGCCGCGCGGACCGGCCGCCGTTCGAGGCCGACGACCTGCTGGTCGCCGCCCAACTCGCCACGCACACCGCGCTCGGCGTCGACAAGGCGGTGCTCTACGGCCGCGAGGCGTACATCGCCGACGCCCTCCAGCGCGAGATGCTGCCCGACTCGCTGCCGCAGCCGACCGGTGTGCAACTCGCCAGCCGCTACCTGCCGGCCGCCGAGTCCGCCCGGGTCGGCGGCGACTGGTACGACGCGATCCCGTTGCCCGGCAGCCGGGTCGCGCTGGTCGTCGGCGACGTGATGGGCCTCTCCATGACGTCAGCGGCGATCATGGGCCAGCTGCGCACCACCGTGCAGACCCTCGCCGGGCTCGACCTCGCCCCGCAGGAGGTGCTCTACCACCTCGACGAGCAGGCCCAGCGGCTCGGCCAGGACCGGATGGCCACCTGCGTCTACGCGGTGTACGACCCGATCGCGCACCGCCTGGTGGTGGCCAACGCCGGTCACCCGCCGCCCGTACTGCTGCATGCCGACGGCCTCGCCGAGGTGCTGCGGGTGCCCCCGGGTGCCCCGATCGGCGTCGGCGGGGTGCCGTTCGAGGCCGTGGAGCTGCCCGCGCCCGCCGGGGCGACGCTGCTGCTCTACACCGATGGCCTGGTGGAGTCCCGCACCCGCGACGTGTGGGGCGGCATCGAGATGCTCCGCGAGCGGCTGCACGACGCCGCCACCGTGGTCTCCCCGCCGCCGCTGGAGCCGCTGTGCGACGAGGTGCTGGAGATCCTCGGCCCCGGCGACCGCGACGACGACATCGCCCTGCTCGCCGCCCGCTTCGCCGGGATCGCGCCGAGCGACGTCGCGTACTGGTTCCTTGAACCGCAGGCCCAGACCGCGGGACGCGCCCGCCGGCTGGTCCGCCAGGCGCTGATGCGCTGGGGCCTGGAGGACCAGGTCGACGCCGCCGAGTTGCTGGTCAGCGAGATCGTCACCAACGCGGTGCGGTACGCCGAACGCCCGGTCACCTTGCGGCTGCTGCGCACCGACGTGCTGCGCTGCGAGGTCGGCGACGACGCACCGCTGCTTCCCCGGATGCGGCACGCCGCTCCCGAGGAGGAGGGCGGCCGTGGCCTCTACCTCGTCAACCGCATGGCCCAGCGCTGGGGCGCCACCCGTCTGGGCGCCGGCAAGGTCGTCTGGTTCGAGCTGCCGCTGTGATTTTTGGGTTGCCCGGAGCGGGTGCCAATAGGTGTTCGGGTTCGCCGTGTAGGCACTGAGCCCAAAGGGGGCGCCGCTGTCGAAAGGGAGAGCGCGCGGAGATTCGTGAGGAACGAGCGAATCGAGCACGGTCGACCCTCGACAGCGAGTCGAAGTCCCCGGCGGCGAGGGGCCGGCAATAAAGAGGCTTGAGCGGGTGCCGCTGCGGAAGAAGGGCACCCCCGGGACGGCGCGCGCTTGGCCGGCCTCACCGACACGGCGTGGCCTGAGCGCGTCAGCGGGTGTGCCGAGCGCGTCGAGAACATGCCGCGCCGGATGTTCGGTGCGAGGGTGGGGAGCGGCCCGCGAGACGGTGACCGGTGTCCTGATGCGGCATCGGACAGGAGGACCCGGAAGGACACTCCATGAGCACGTCGAACATCCCGCCCACCACCGACAACGCCGGCGTCCCGGTGGAGAGCGACGAGCATTCGCTGAGCGTCGGACCCGACGGCCCGATCCTGCTGCAGGACCACTATCTGATCGAGAAGATGGCCCAGTTCAACCGGGAACGGGTCCCCGAGCGGGTGGTGCACGCCAAGGGCAGCGGGGCGTACGGCCGGTTCGAGGTGACCGACGACGTCAGCCAGTTCACGAAGGCCGACCTGTTCCAGCCGGGCCGCTCCACCCGGATGCTGGCGCGGTTCTCGACGGTCGCCGGTGAGCAGGGCAGCCCCGACACCTGGCGCGACCCGCGCGGTTTCGCGCTGAAGTTCTACACCGGGCACGGCAACTACGACCTGGTCGGCAACAACACCCCGGTGTTCTTCGTCCGGGACACGATCAAGTTCCAGGACTTCATCCGCAGCCAGAAGCGCCGCCCCGACAACGGCCTGCGCGACAACGACATGCAGTGGGACTTCTGGACGTTGTCCCCGGAGTCCGCGCACCAGGTGACCTGGCTGATGGGCGACCGGGGCATCCCGAAGACCTACCGGCACATGAACGGCTACGGGTCGCACACCTACATGTGGATCAACGGCGCCGGCCAGAAGTTCTGGGTGAAGTACCACTTCAAGACCGACCAGGGCATCGACTTCCTCACCCAGGCCGACGCGGACGCGATGGCCGGGCAGAACGCGGACTTCCACCGGCAGGACCTGTACCAGGCGATCGACCGGGGCGAGCACCCGTCGTGGACGCTGCGGGTGCAGATCATGCCGTTCGAGGACGCGGCGGACTACCGGTTCAACCCGTTCGACCTGACGAAGGTGTGGCCGCACAGCGACTACCCGCTGATCGAGGTCGGCCGGATGACGCTGGACACCAACCCCGAGGACTACTTCATCCACATCGAGCAGGCCGCGTTCGAGCCGTCGAGCATGGTGCCGGGAATCGGCCCCTCCCCCGACAAGATGCTGCTCGGGCGGCTGTTCTCCTACCCGGACACGCACCGGTACCGGATCGGCCCGAACTACCAGCAGCTCCCGCCGAACCGCCCGCACGTGCCGGTGCACTCCTACGCCAAGGACGGGCCGATGCGGTTCGAGCCGGCCCGGACCGGAGCGCCGTACGCGCCGAACTCCTACGGCGGGCCGGCCGCGTCCGCGGAGGCGCACGGCGACATCGCCGGGTGGCAGGCGGCCGGCGAGATGGTGCGGGAGGCGTACACGCTGCACAGCGAGGACGACGACTTCGGGCAGCCGGGAACGATGGTGCGCGAGGTGCTGGACGACGCGGCGCGGGACCGGCTGGTCGGCAACGTCGCCGGGCACCTCTCCAACGGGGTCAGCGCGCCCGTCCTCGAACGCGCCTTCGCGTACTGGCGCAGCGTCGACCGGAACGTCGGCGACCGGATCGCCCAGGCCGTCACGGCGCCCTGACCGTCGGGAGGGCCTGGCCCCCCGTAAGAGCGCAGCCCCGGTACACGTGTTCCCGCCGTGTTCCGGGGCTGCATCGCGTGCCGGCCCGGTCGGGTCCCGCGCCACGGCCGCCCGGCGAAGGAGCCGCCGCCGCCCGAGTCCAACAAGCGGCATCAAACCGTCCTGACCTGCGAGAACACTCGATCCAGTGAGTTATGCACCATGGGTATACACGCGATGTATACCCATGGTGTAGTGTGCTCCACATGTCAATCGGCCAGACCCTGCTCGGACTCCTGGAGTCCGGCCCGCGCCACGGTTACGACCTCAAGCGCGCCTTCGACGAACGCTTCGGACACGATCGGCCGCTCGCCTACGGCCAGGTGTACTCGACCATGGCCAGGCTGCTGAAGAACGGCCTGGTCGAGGTGGACGGCATAGAGCCCGGCGGCGGCCCCGAACGCAAGCGGTACGCCATCACCGACGCCGGGATCACCGACGTGGCGAGCTGGCTCGCACAGCCGGAGAAGCCCGAGCCTTACCTCCAGACGACCCTCTACACCAAGGTCGTACTGGCGCTGCTGACCGGCAGGTCCGCGCTGGACCTGCTGGACACCCAGCGGGCCGAACACCTGCGGCTGATGCGCGAGCTGACCCGGCGCAAGAGGGACGGCGACCTCGCCGACCAGCTCATCTGCGACCACGCCCTGTTCCACCTGGAAGCCGATCTGCGCTGGCTCGAACTGACCGCAGCCCGTCTGGACCAACTCGCCGCGGAGGTGGCCAAGTGAGCGCAGGAGAAGCGAACCCCCACGACGTGAACGCGTTCGGCGCGAACGCCCACAGCGTGGACGCCAACGGCCTGGGCGCCAACAGCGGAAGCGGTCCGGCCCGGACCGAACCGCTGCTGCGGGCGATCGGTATACACAAGGCGTACGGTCCCACCGCCGCCCTCGACGGGGCGGACCTGACCATCCGCGCCGGTGAGGTCGTCGCCGTGATGGGGCCGTCCGGGTCCGGCAAGTCGACGCTGCTGCACTGCCTGGCCGGGATCGTACGGCCCGACTCCGGCGAGGTCCGCTACCGCGGCCAGGAACTGTCGGCGATGTCCGACGGGGAGCGCAGCGCGCTGCGCCGTACCGACTTCGGCTTCGTCTTCCAGTTCGGCCAGCTGGTCCCGGAGTTGACCTGCCTGGAGAACGTGGCGATGCCGATGCGGCTGGGCGGTATCAAGCGCCGCGTGGCGGAGGCGAAGGCGGCCGAGTGGCTGGAGCGGCTGGAGGTCTCCGATGTCGCCGGCAAGCGGCCAGGCGAGGTCTCCGGCGGGCAGGGCCAGCGCGTCGCGGTGGCCCGCGCCCTCGTCGACGACCCCCGGGTGGTCTTCGCCGACGAGCCGACCGGCGCGCTGGACTCGCTCAACGGCGAGCGGGTGATGCGGCTGCTCACCGACGCCGCCCACGACACCGGCGCGGCCGTTGTCCTGGTCACCCACGAAGCCCGGGTGGCCGCGTACTCCGACCGGGAGATCGTCGTGCGGGACGGGAAGTCGCGCGACATGGAACGGGTGTCATGAGCTCCCAGCAAGGAAGCACACGGTTCGAGCCGTTCGCCGGCTTCGACGCGGCCGGCGGCGGTCCGCACCGCCCGGGACGCCCGCCCGAATCGGCCGAGCCCTCCGCGGGCCTGCGCACCTGGCTGCGCGACCTCGCGCTCGGCGCCCGCTTCGCGTTCAGCGGCGGCCGGGAGGGGTGGACCCGCACCCTCCTGACCGCGGTCGGCGTGGGGCTCGGCGTGGCGCTGCTGCTGCTGACCGCCGCCGTGCCGGCGATGATGCACACCCGCGGCCAGAAGGAGGACGCCCGGCAGAGCGCCAGTACCGAGTACATCGCCCACCCCAGCGCGAGCACCCTGCTGTGGGCCAACGCCGAGACGACCTACCACGAGCACGACATCTCCGGGTACCTGTTGCACCCCGAGGGGGCGAAGGCACAGCTCCCGCCGGGCCTGGCACGCTGGCCCGGCGACGGGCAGATGGCGGTGTCGCCCGCGCTGAAGAAGCTGCTGGCGTCCACGCCGCTGCTGCGCCAGCGCCTCCCGTACCCCATCACCGGCACCATCGGGAAGGCCGGGCTCACCGGCCCGGCGGAGTTGTACTACTACGTCGGCAGCGACCAACTGGTCGCCCGCGACTCCCAATACCGGGGCGGCAACGCCGACCGGATCACCGGCTTCGGGTCCCATGAGCAGTCGGACCCGCTGGGCCCGACACTCCAACTGCTCCTGGTCGTCGTCCTGGTGGTGCTGCTGCTACCGGTCGCGGTGTTCATCGGCACCGCGGTACGCCTCGGCGGTGAACGCCGTGACCGGCGGCTGGCCGCGCTACGGCTGGTCGGCGCGGACATCCGGATGACCCGCCGGATCGCGGCCGGCGAGGCCCTGCTCGGCGCGCTGTTCGGGCTGGTCTTCGGCGCGGCGCTGTTCCTGATCGGCAGACAACTCGCCTCGATGTTGAGCGTCATGTCGATCTCGGCGTTCTCCTCCGATCTGACGCCGAACCCGGCGCTGACCGTGCTGGTCGTGCTCGCCGTGCCCTTCGCGTCGATCGCGGTCACCCTGGCCAGCCTGCGCGGCACCGCGATCGAACCGCTGGGCGTCGTACGGCAGGCGCTGGGTCGGCGGCGCAGGCTGTGGTGGCGGCTGCTGCTGCCCGTGGCCGGACTGGCGCTGCTGATACCGCTGTTCGGCAAGGCCGACAAGGGCTCGGGGATCAACGAGTACCAGGTCGCGATCGGCGCCGTACTCCTGCTCTTCGGGGTGACCGCGGTGCTGCCGTGGGTGATGGAGGCCGCCGTGGGGCGGCTGCACGGCGGGCCGGTGGCCTGGCAACTGGCCATCCGCAGGCTCCAGCTCAGCAGCAGCGCGTCCGCCCGGATGGTGAGCGGGGTGACCATCGCGGTCGCCGGCGCGATCGCGCTCCAGATGCTCTTCAACGGCATCAGCGGCGACTACGTCAGTTTGACCGGCGCCGACACCAAACGCGCCCAAGCCATCGTCAGCGGCCCGGTCGAGGACAGCGCGCGCCTCACCGCCGACGCCAAGTCCATCGCCGCTCAGAAGGGCGTCAAGGAGGTCTACGGCTACGCGCAGGGCAACGTCACCCGGCCGGACGCGAGCAAGCTCCCCAAGCGCGAGGGGACGCAGTACACATACCTGTCGATCAACGTCGGCGACTGCACCGCGCTCCGGCAGATCGCACGGATCACCACATGCCACCCCGGCAGCGTGTTCCTGGTGCCGCCGACCGAAGACGACTACGTCGACAAGGACTACCAGAAGTACGCGAAGCCCGGCGGGAAGCTCGACCTCAACGCACCGGCCGGCGACACCTACACCGGCAAGCCCCGGCTGTGGCAGATCCCGGCCACCGCGGTCAACACCCGCACCCGGGAGGACGCGGCGGGTTCGCTAGCCTGGGGCGTGCTCGCCACTCCGGAGGCGATCGACAGCTCGTTGCTCAACGAGCTGGACATGCGGCTGTCGGTCGTGCTCGACCCGAAGCAGCCCGACGCGATCGAGCGGGCCCGCAACGCCGTGTCCCGCCTCGGTGTCGACGCGAGAATCTTCACCTTGTACGACACGCGGACGGAGGCCAGCTTCACACAGATCCGCCGGGGGCTGTTCGCCGGGGCTGCGTTCACCATGGCGCTCATCGGCGCGGGCCTGCTGGTGACGATGCTGGAGCAGTTGCGCGAACGCAAGAAGCTGCTCGCGGTACTGGTCGCGTTCGGCACCCGGCGCTCGGTGCTGGCCTGGTCGGTGCTGTGGCAGACCGCCGTGCCGGTGGTGCTGGGGCTGCTGCTCGCCGTCGCGGGGGGTATCGGGTTCGGCGCGGCGCTGCTCGCCATGGTGCAGCGGCCCTTCCACACCGACTGGGGCAGCGTCGTCACGATGTCCGGGGTCGGGGCGGGGGTCATCTTCGTGGTGACGCTGCTCAGCATGCCGCCGCTGTGGCGCCTCATGCGGGCGGACGGGCTCCGCACGGAGTAGGGAG
>NZ_JACEGK010000379.1:0-7772 GCF_056859195.1 Streptomyces sp. NH27 | reverse complement strand
GCACCCCTCGCCCCGCGCCGGCCCAACGGGGTGCGGGTGCCGGCCGTGGGTTCAGCCGAAGCGGCTCGCGCCCGAGGAGCGGAGCACCGCGGCGACCGCATCGGCGAGCGGATCGATGTCGGCGAGGCCGAGCGGGGAGACGGTGATCCGGATGCCGGGCGGGGAGTTCAGCCGGAAGCGGGCGCCGGGCGCGGTGGCCCAGCCGTGCTGGAGCAGCCCGGCGACCGCACCGGTCTCATCGGCGACCGGCACCCAGGTGTTGAGGCCGCACCGGCCGTGGGCGGCGACCCCGCGCTCGTCGAGCGCCCCGAGCAGGGCCTCGCGGCGCACCGCGTAGGAGCGGGCGGTGCGCTCGGTGTCGACGGCGTGGTGCTGCCAGAGGTGCACCACCGTCCGTTGCAGCAGGTGGCTGACCCAGCCGGCGCCGAGCCAGTGCCTGCCGCGCACCCGGGCCACGGTGACCTCGTCGCCGGTGAAGACCGCCAACCGGAGATCGGGGCCGTACGCCTTGGCGATGGAGCGGACCAGCGCCCAGTGGTCGGTGGCGCCGGACAGGCAGTGCAAAGGGAGGTCCACGAGGCCGTGCAGATGGTCGTCGTCGATCACCAGGACCTGCGGGTGGGCGGTGAGCAGGGCCCGCAGTTCGGTCGCGCGGGCCGCGGACAGGGCGGCGCCGGTGGGGTTCTGGCCACGGTCGGTGACCAGCAGGGCGCGTACGCCCGCGGCCAGCGCGCGTTCGACCTCGGCGACGACCGGTCCTTCGTCGTCGACGGCGACCGACACCGCGCGCAGCCCCATGGCCGGCACCAGGTCCAGCACGCTGCCCCAGCCGGGGTCCTCGACGGCGACGGTGTCGCCGGGGCGCAGGTGGGCGGCGAGGACTCGTTCGATCGCGTCGAGCGATCCGGAGGCGAGGCCGATCGGGCCGGCGGGCACCCCGTCGGCGTCGAGGGCGTCCCGGGCGAGGTCGGCGAGGTCGGCGTCGACGGCGGGGCCGCCGTACAGGGCGGGGGCGATGGCGTGGTGGGCGGCGGCGTCGGCCAGAGCGTCGGCCAGCGGCGGGAGCAGCGCGAGGTCGGGGTTGCCGGTGGACAGGTCGCGGATGCCGGACGGCACGTCGATCCGGATCGTGGCGCGCGGCGCTACGGCCGGGCGGTCCCGCACCCTGCTGCCGCGGCGGCCCGCCGTCTCGATCACCCCGCGGTCACGCAGCAAACGGTAGGCGGCGGCCACCGTGTTGGGGTTCACCCCGAGGTCGCGGGCGAGTTCGCGCAACGGCGGCAGGACGGCGCCGGGCTGCAACGCGCCCGCGCCGACCGCGCGTTCGATGTCGGCGGCAATTGTCGATGCGCCACGCCCGGTGATTGAGTACTCTCCTAGCACAAACAATATTATGCACTAGTTCAAAGGATCGTGCCATGCCCACCGTGCCGACTGCCCCCGACGCGCCCCCACCGCCGCAACCCGAACAGCCCGCGCAGCCGTCGCAACCCGCCGAGCCGCCGTACCCCACCACCAACCGCAACGTCCCGACCCGTTCCGCGGACCGGGCCTCGTACGACCACGCGGTCGTGCACGCGATCCTCGACGAAGGCTACCTCTGCCACCTCGGCTTCGTCCGCGACGGCGCCCCGGTGGTGCTGCCGACGCTGTATGCGCGCAGCGGCGAGCGGCTGTACGTGCACGGGTCGACGGGGTCGCGGCCGCTGCGGGGCGCGCACGGCGGACCGGGGCTGGCGGTGTGCCTGACCGTGACGCACGTCGACGGGCTGGTGCTGGCGAAGTCGGCGTTCCACCACTCGATCAACTACCGCTCGGTGGTGGTGCACGGCATCGCCCACCAGGTGACCGACCCGCAGGAGCGGGCCCTGGCACTGGACGCGATCGTGACGCAGGCCGTGCCGGGCCGGGCCGACGACTCCCGCCGCGCCAACGCGAAGGAGTTGGCCGCGACCGCCGTGATCCGGCTCGACCTGCGCGAGGTGTCGGCGAAGATCCGCACCGGCGGGCCCAACGACGAGCCGGAGGACCTCGAACTGCCGTACTGGGCCGGCGTGGTCCCAGTGGCGCCCGCCTACGCCGCCCCGGTGCCGGCCGGCTACCAGGACCCGTCCACGCCCCTGCCCGACTACCTCGCGCCCGCCGGCCCGCGCGGCGCCGACCGAAAGGACCCCGGCGCATGCTGATCCACCCCTGGGACGCGGCCACCGACGACACCGAGTGGCAGGAGTGGCTGGCCGCACGCGACTTCGGCCAGCTCGCGGTGAACGGCCTCGACGGCGAGCCGCCTTTCGTCCAGCCCGCCCACTTCGTCTACGACCCGGCGCCCGGCGCCCATGGCGAGGTGCTGCTGCACCTGGCCCGGCCCAACCCGCTGTGGCACGCGCTGGAGGCCGCGCCCCAGGTCACCCTCAGCGTCGTGGACGACTACACCTTCGTCCCCGGCCCCTGGCACGCCGCACCCGGTGCCCCTTCCGAGTACGGCACCCCGACCAGCTTCTACGCCGCGGTCCAACTCCTGGGCGTCGCCCACATCCTGGACGACCCGCAGGCCAAGGCCGATCTGCTCGGGCGCCAGGTTGCCCACTTCCAGCCCGACGGCGGCACCGCGCCGGTCGCACCCGGCCACGAGCCGTTCGGCCGCATGCTCGCCGGCATCCGCGGGGTGCGGATCGACGTCACGCAGGTGCGGGCCAAGTTCAAGTACGGCGGCAACAAGCCCAAGGAGGTGCAGCGCCGCGTCACCGGCCTGCTCGCCGACCGCGCCGCACCCGGCGACGCGGCCGCGCGAGCCCACCAGCTCCGCCGCCTGTCAGCCGGCTGACGGCGCTGCCGGGGCGGACCCGGCGGGCTGCTGCCTCGTCTCCTCCCAGGCCAGCACCCCGACCGCCACCAGCAGCACCAGCGTCCCGGCCAGCGTGGCCGCGGTGAGGCGCTCGCCGAGCAGGGTGACCGCCAGGACGGCCGCCGAGACCGGCTCGATCAGCGCCACTACCGAGACCGTCGCCGCGCGCAGCACGGCCGCGCCCGCGAAGTACAGCGCGTACGCGAGTGCGGTCGGCACGGAGGCGAGATAGCCGAGCAACGCGAGCGTGCGGCCCAGGTGTTCGGCGTGCGGCAGCAGCCCCTCCGACCAGGCGGCCGGCAGCAGTACGACCGTGCAGATCCCGAACGACCACAGCGAGGTGGTCAGCGGGTCGCCGGCCGCCCCGCGGCTGCCGTACCACCGGGTCAGCAGCGTGATCCCGGCATATCCGGCCGCCGACACCACCGCCAGGGCCACCCCGGCCGGCCGCACCTGCGTGCCACCGCCGCCGAGCACCAGGACGGCGAGCCCGGCGAGCGCCCCGGCCACCGCGATCGCGCCGCCCCGGCCGATGCGTTCGCCCATCGACACCCGGGCGACCAGCGCGATCAGCACCGGACCCGAGCCGAGCGTGACCACCGTGGCCACCGCGAGCCCGGTCGAGCGCACCGCGCAGAAGTACGCGACCTGGAAGAGCGTGAGCCCCGTGCCGGTGGCCGCGATCCGGACGAACCGCCCCCACCGGGACGCCACCGGGACCGGGACCGCGGCGGCGGCGGATCGTACGGTCACCGGTCGTACGGCCCCGGCGCCCGCGTCCTTGGCGATGGGCGCGACGGTGCCGGGACGTACGGCGCCGGGCCCCGTGGCAACGGGCTCGCTGGCGACCGGTGCGGTGGGGACCGGTGCTGTGGGGACCGGGATTGCGGCGGCCTCACGCACCACGGCCTCACGCGCCGCGGCCCGCGCGGCCGAATCCGGGGCCGCACCCGGGGCCGGGCGCAGCCTGCGGGCCGCCAGCAGCAGGACGAAGCCACCCGCGGCCCGCCAGAAGGTCAGCGCGAGCGGACCGAGGCCGCTCCCGCGGTAGAGGACCGCGGCGACGGCACCCGCCGTGCCCCACGCGGTCGCCGCGCACACCACATACAACAGCCCCTGCCCGGACGTGATCCGGGCAGCCGAAACCTGCGAACGTGACAAGGGAAGTCTCCCGCCAGAAAGGTGAGTTGAGAAACGAACGTCACCGTCTGCGGGCAGCACACATGGCCGTAGGGCGCCTACCGGCGCCTCGACGAGCCGTTACCGGGTCCGCGCCGCCCGCGCGTCAGGCGACAGGAGGCGGAAGAACAGTGGAGTGCATGCCCCCACCTTAGCGCCGTGGCCGTGGCCGTGGCCGTGGCCGTGGCCGGAAGGTTCACCGGAACCTGCGGCCGGCCCGGGCCCCGGCCGCGCTACCGCCGGGGTGCCAGGTCCGGCTCGACCCGCGGGTCCGGGACCGCCGGCGGCGCGGGCGGAGTGGGCTCCGTAACTGCCGTGGGCAGGGCCGTCTGCGCCACGAACGCACCGGCGAGCACCAGGGCGCCACCGAACAACTGCGGGGAGCCCAGGTGCTCGCCGAGCAGGAACCAGGCCAGCACGGCGCCGACGACGGCCTCGACGCAGGAGACGACCGCGGCGATCTGCGGGCTGAGCCGCCGCACCGCCATCACGCCGGTCAGGTAGGACACGACGGTGCAGACGAGCACGATCCAGCCGACCAGCAGGATTCCGGGGACGTCCACGTCGCCGAGCGGCACCTGGTGGGCGAGGGAGGTCCAGGCGATGTCCCACGGGCGCGCGACCAGGGTGAGCGAGGCGGTGCCGATCAGCAGCGCGTGCGCGATGACCGCGACCGGGTCCGGCGCTCCCCCGTCGTCGACACCGTCCACGAGCCCGTCGCCGGCGCGGTCGAGGTCCGGGGAGGCGGCCGCGCCGTCCTGCGCGCCGTGGTCGGCCAGCACGAAGTACGCGACCTGGCAGCAGGCCGCGCCGAAAGAGCAGAGCAGGCCGAGCGGCGCGAAGGCGAGCCCGGACCAGATCCGGACCACGAAGCACATGCCGCCGACCGCGAGGACCACGCCGACCACGGCGGCGCGCCGTACCTTCCGCCGCTGCACGAACCGCACCCAGCCGAGCAGCAGCGCGGGGCCGAGATACTCCACGAGGATGGCCACGCCGACCGGTATTCGGGAGATCGCCAGGTAGTACAGCGCCTGGACGCCCACGATGCCGAGCAGCCCGAAGCCGATCACCAACCCGGGCCGCTGGAGCGGAAGTCGGCGGTGGCGCACCGCGACGGGCAGCAGCACCAGCGCCGCCCCCGCCACCCGCATCCACACCACGTGCAGCGGCTCGAACCCGGCCTCGATGAGGGGCTTCGCCGCCACCCCGGAACCACCGAAGGCCACGGCGGACAGCAGTGCGAGCCCGACCCCGCCGCTCCGCACCTGAGTTGACCGCATCAGGACATGATGGCAGTCCCCGACAGCAGCGTCATCTCGAACACGGCCTGCGGCAGCCCTCGTCGGGCCACGTCGATCCGGAAGTCGATCATCCGTAACATGCTGGTCCGGGCGTTGACGCCCCGGAGGCTGACGGCCCAGACCGACGACGGCCCGGCACGGGATGGCTACGGCCCGGGGAGCGACGGCGACCGCCCGGGGCGGGATCGCGACGGCCCGCGCGGTCACGGCCACAGCAGCGTCCGTGCCCACCCTTCCCCCGCCGACCGCCGTTCGTACCGCACCCGTACGTGGAAGCGCTCCGGGTCGGCCTGCCAGAACTCCGCCTCGTCCGCCCGCAGTCGGTACACCGTGTGCGTGGCGGGCACCCGGTCCGGCTCGGCGGCGACCAGGTCGCGGGCGGCCCGTAGCGCCTCGTCGTACTCCGCCGGCCCGGACAGCGGCGCGCTCATCGGGCCGGCGAACGCGGCCGCGCGCGCGTGCTCGCCGCGGCCGAGGAAGTCGCGGGCGGTGGCGTCGGGGCCGAGCACGGTGACCGGCCCGGCCATCCGGATCTGCCGGCCCTGCGCGGGCCAGTACCAGGTCAGCGCGGCACGCGGGTTGACGGCCAGGTCACGGCTCTTGCGGCTGCGGGAGTCGGACGCGAAGTCGTAGGCGCAGTCGGCGGTGTCGATGCCGCGCAGGATCAGCACGCGGGCGCTGGGCGTGCCGTCGGCGGCGGCCGTACTGAGCGTCATGACGTGGGGTTCCGGCACCGCGCCGGCGAGCGCCGCGTCCAGCCACTGCGCGAACAGCGGCCCGGGGGTGTCCGGCACCGCCGCCGGGTCGAGGTGCGGCAGCGGCCCGGCGAGCACGGGCGCGGCCCGGGTGCGGGCGAGCAGCGCCTCGTCGTCGCGCCGCCCGGCACCGCCGCCCGAGGTGTGGTCGCCGCCACCGCCCGCCATCCGCCCCTGCATACCGCGCCCCTCCATCCCGCCTCCTTCCCGCCGTGCCGTCCACCGGACAGCGTCCATCACACACCAGCGCCGGGCCGCCGACGGGTTGCCCCGCCCACGGCCCGGCGCAAAGGGTGCGCGATCACCCGGAGTCCGCCGCCGCGCACGCCGATGACCTCGGTGCCGTAAACGATTCCGATCGGCCGGAAGCCTGTCCCCCACGCTCACAGATCGTCAAGACTGTACGCAGGGCATTGTTGTGCCCCACCCTGGCGGGAGCGCTTTCCCGCACGTCAGCACGACAACGCACAGCGCACGCAAAGAAATCCGCCCGGCGCGCCACTCCGACCGGCCCGCCCGGACCCGACCGCCGGCCCCTCGCCGCCCCTGCCTCCTGTCCAACTCGCGCAGAACGGGTACCTCGTGAACATCCGTGAACTCGCCCGCCGCAGCGGTGTGTCGACCGCCACCGTCTCGCGGGCGCTCAACGACCGGGCCGAGGTCAGCGAGGCCACCCGCGCGCGGATACGCCAACTGGCCCTGGAACTGGGGTACGCGCCCAACGAACCGGCCCGCACCCTGGTCCGGCGCCGGTCGGACACGATCGGGCTGATCTGGGACAGCGGTCAGGAGGCACAGGGCCTGCACAACCCCTTTCTGCTCGGCCTGCTCAGTGCCGTGCGCACCGCCCTGTCCGAGGCGGACTACCACCTGATGCTGCTCACCACCGCGGGCGCCGAGGAGCCCGACGGTGCGTATCTCCAGGCGGTGCAGCGGCACAACCTGGAGGGCGTCATCGTGCTGACCACTCCCCCGGACGACCGCTGCCTGCGGGCGCTCGCCGCCTCCACGGTGCCCTGCGCGGGCATCGACACCGCGTTCACCGGGCCGCGTACGGTCCAGGTCAGCTCCGACAACGCGGCGGGCGCGGCGGCCGCCGTCCAGCACCTGTACGAGCTGGGGCATCGCAGGATCGCCACCGTCACCGGGCCGCTGCACCTGCCGCCGGCGGCCGAGCGGCTGACCGGCTACCGCCGGGCGTGCGAGCGGCTGGGCCTGCCGGCGCCCGACGACTACGTGGCCGAGGGGGACTTCTTCCTGGCCAGCGGCGAGGCGGCGGCCCGTGGTCTGCTCGCCCTCGCCGAGCCGCCGACCGCGATCTTCGCGGCCGGCGACCAGATGGCGATCGGCGCGATGCACGCGGCGGCGGACGCGGGGCTGTCGGTGCCGCGGGACCTGGCCGTGGTCGGCTTCGACGACATCGACGCCGCCTCGCTGGTCCGGCCGGCGCTGTCCACGGTCGCGCAGGACCAGCGCGCTCTGGGCGAGGCCGCCGTCGCGGCCCTGCGCAGCCTGCTGGACGCCGACCCCGGCAGGCCCAAGGACCTCATCCACTCCTACATCGTGCCGACTCGGCTGCTGATCCGCGGCTCCAGCCGCGCGTAGCGGGCGCCGGTCGCCCGGGCCGGCCCCTACCACCCGCGTCGACAAGCCCGCGGGTCGGTACCCCAGGCATGCCACCGGTCGCGT
>NZ_JACEGK010000378.1:0-7819 GCF_056859195.1 Streptomyces sp. NH27 | reverse complement strand
CGGGCGTTCGGTGCCGGTACGTGTACGGGTGGACGGGCGGGGCCGCGTCAGTGCTTCGCGGGGGCCTTCTTGGCCGCGTCGGCCGTGTTCGCCTTGCCGATCAGGCGGATCTGCTCCGGCGAGAACTGGTCGAGCAGACCGATCAGCCGGCTCCTCCGGCCATGGAAGTCGGTGCCCCACTTGTCGGCGGCCGAGCCGGTCCAGGTGTGGGTCATCAGCTTGTTGACGTTCCCTATCGCGGCGCGTATGTCCGCCTCCGCGGTCGATATCGCGGCCATGTCCTTCTTGCAGTCCTCAACGGTGTGGGTCATGGGACCGGCTCCTTGTGTCGTGTACGGAATCGACAGCTACGAGGTCGCGGCCTTGACCGCGAGTGCGGGCTGCGGCTTGCCGTACCCGGTAGAGGTGAGATTGCACATCAGCAGGACCAGGGCACCGCTCTGGACGACACAGCTCTGCGCCTCGCACGAATTGCGGAGCGCCGGGTACTGCTTCCCGGCATCGCATCCGGCACTGGCGATCGGCTGCCGCACCATGACAGTCGTCCTCCCGGTCGCTGCCACGTGCAGGAGGACGTACTCGCTGATGGCAGCGTTCTCCGCGATGGTGTAAAAGCCACCGTCGCTCGCAGGCGCCATGTCCACTGGATCGAAGCCGGACAGGGACTGGCCGGTGACCGGTTCCTTGCCCCCAACGTGCACGTGGGACTGCTTCCCGTCGAGAGTGACGGCCACGATGTCTTCCAGGGTGTCGGGGACCGTGTACAACGTGCCCGTGCTGTCCACGACGACAGAGCGCTTCACCGGCTTCGACTGGTGGTACAGCAGCGTCGCCTTCCCACCCTTCACGGCCCAGTAGTTGCCGCGCTCAGTGACGACGAGGGACCCGTCCGGACGCTCACCGACCGGCTGCGGCGCGACGAACTTCGGCGGGATGGGCACTTGCTCCGGAGCACCCTCCTTGCTGTAGGCGGGTAGCCAGTCGTCCCCCTGCCGGGAAGTGCCCAAGACCACCGACCCGTCGTCGCGAGCCACCATCGCACCGGCGCCGCTGACATTCACACGCTCGGCGGAACTGCTGACCACTCCCCGCCGTGTCATCCGGTACAGGTACGCGTTCTGGTACGCGGTGTTCACCATGTACACGTTGCCCGCCCGATCGGATGCCACCACGGCGAAGGTATGGACAGCGGCGTCACTCAAGTCGTACTTCTTGCTGAGCTTGTCCCACGCGAATGCGGCGACCTTGCCAGGCGCCGGATCGGGCAACCCGATCGTCGAGGTCCCTCCCGAACAACCCGTCACCAGCACGAGGACAAGAGCCGCACACGCCGAAAGCCATGGGGCCGATCGCCTTGCCCTAGTGGCCACGACGCTGCACCTCGTACCTTCCGTATCCGGCGCCGAAGTCCGCCGTCGGACCATCGTGCGCAGTACCGGGGTTGTTACGGGCGAACCACGACACGAAGTCATCGTTGTTCCACGCATCAGGTCTGACGGTCTTCGTCTTCGGGTCGTACCACGACTTGCCCGCCGGTTCTGTCGTCTTCCCCGACCGGATCAGCCCCTGAGCGATAGCGGGGGTGAACGAACTCTGCACTTCGTCCGCGTCGTTCGAGTTCACGGCATCCTGGGCAGCGGCATTGCTCGTGGAGAACGGGTCAGTGGTGGGCGCTTTCACGGACCTGCTCCATGTGACCAGCGTCTGCGTGTATTTGAGCCCCTTCGTGGCGAACTTGCTGGTGACGCCCTTGGGAAGCGATGACCCACTCAGCAGAACTCCGGCGGTGTTGACGACGGTCAGGTTGTACTTGTGCTGCTCGTCGAGTTGCTGCGCCTTGCTGTAACTCACGCTGTTCTTCGCCTTCGTGAACAAACCGACCATGTTGCCCAGGGCGGTGACATCGTCCGAGGAATCCTTGGAGTTCTTCTCGGCGACGGCATCCGACAGTTGCTGATGCATCGCGGTGTCGAACAGCGCCGCCGCGTCCGGATCGTCCCGCACGAACAGTTGCATGGCCGCAACCATGTCGTTGTGCGGGACTACGAGGCCGTGTTCCGGGACGTCGTACCCGGCGGATCCGGGACCGGCGTACATCGACTTGCTACCGATCTCGTCCGCCCAAGTGGCGGTGATGCCCGCGAGGGCGACGGCTGCGCTTCGGGGGTAGGTGAAGTACTCGAGCTGCTCCTTCTGCGACCGACCGTTGAAAGCGCCGTTCTCCTTCGCCGCGGCCTCCAGGATGTTGCTCGCGGCCTGACCCGACTGGTCCTGGAAGGCGGGACTGCGGTCGGTGGCGGCTGCGTCGAGGACCTTGGCGATCGGACCGGAGTCGTCGAGCGCGCCGTCCCGGCCGGTGGTCTGCCACTTGTAGTCGAGCAACTGGGCCGCGTGCCGCTTGCTGTCGGCGGTGTCCTGGCCGAGCAGGTCGCGGGAGCCCTGGGGGTTGTCGCCAAGTTTGTCGAGAACCGAGAGCACCGGGTCGTTGGCCCGGATAGCGGCGATCTTCTTGTCCGCGTCGGACCCGGCGAACGTCGCATCTCCGATGCCGAGTTCGTCGAACCAGGCATTGCCGTTGCCATAGTAGGCGGGCGGGGCACCGTTGCCCGGCAGCATCTCGAACACCGGCCGCATCGCGCCCTGCTTGTCCCGCCAATCCAGCAGGGAACCGCTGACGTCGGCGATCACCCGCGGGTTCCACTTGCCGCCCGCCGGGCCGTACTTGAAGAGCATGGCCACGGACCACACGTCGGCGTCGGAGGGGTGCGTGAGCGGCGCAAGGTAGTCGGGGGCCGGGTGCGGATACTTTCCCGAGGCGGCGATGCCGCTCATCACCTGGGTCGCCTGACCGAACCGGGCCAGCGCGTCGGTGGACGCCTTGCCGAGTGGGGCGTTGTCGTGGGTGCCGTCCTCCGTGTGCAGGGCGTTGGCCGCCTTCACCGTCTCATCAATACCGCCGGACACCATGAACGCGGTCATGTAGGTGCTGTCGCCCTGGTGTTCGGCCATGGACTGCGCGACATCGAGGATCACCTCCCTGGACCCGGTGGCCTTCGGGTCGGCCAGCGCCTTCTTCAACTCGGCCGACTCCTGCTGGGCCTCCTTGGCCGTGTCGATGTCCTTCACATCCCACGGGATGCTGATCATGCCGCCGTACGGGTTCTTCGCGTAGTCGGTCCCGACGCCCGGCGTGAAGCCGGGACCGCCGTGCAGCAGGTTCAGCGCCTCGTCCGCGCGCAGTCCCATGGCGTGTGCGTCGTCCGCGACTTGGTGGGCCTGCTGGGCGATCACCGCGAGGTCGAGGTTCCCGCCCCACTCCTCGAAGTTCGTCCGTATGGTCCCGCCGTCCTTGGCCAGCGCCGTGGCAAGCGCATGCAACCGGTCGGCGAGCTGACGTATGCGATGCGGGTCGACACCCGCGAATTCGGTCATGCTTCCCCCCACTGGACCCACGAGTAAGCAACTCTTACACCAACGACGGCTTGGGCAGACCCGCGGTTGCGCGTCATCGGTGTCGGCACGTCGCAAGGTGACGAAGGCTGGTGAGTTCGTCGCCACGTCACATCCTCACTGTCAGTCGTGGTCCTGGCGCCGCCGGGAGCTGGGCCGCCCGGGAGCACCGCGACGTCGAACCGTGGTGGGGCGAAGCCCGGTTGGGCAACGGAACCTAGGCCGGCGCGGCGGAGATGTCGCGTTGGCAGGGGTTGGAGACGCGGGCGGCGGCGGCGAGGAGGGGCACGGCGAGGGAGGGTCGGCTGCGGGCGACGGCGGCCGCCGTTCGCTCCTCCCGTTCCCAGCCACTCCGCCCACTCCGCCCGCTCCCACCCGAGGCCGCCCGTCAAGTCCGGCCCCCGCACCGGACGGCCGAGCCGAGCTCGACAGGCAAACTTGCAAGTTTTCCTGCTGATCTCCTACGGTGGAGGACATGTCACAGGCCGAACGTCTCCGCACCGCCGACGAGCTGACCACGCTCGTCGCGCAGCTCTCGCGGCGGATGCGGGCCGCTTCGGGCGGGTCGGAGATCACCCCGTCCCAGCAGTCGGTGATCAGCCGGCTCTACCGGGAGGGCCCGGCCAGCACCGCCGCGCTGGCCCGCGGCGAACTCGTCCGGCCGCAATCCATGCGGGCGACGCTCGCCGCGCTGGAGGAGCGCGCCCTCGTGGTGCGCACCCCGCACCCGACCGACGGCCGCCAGGTCGTCTTCTCGCTCACCGACGAGGGCCACCACCTGGTGCACACCGGCCGCCGGGCCCGCCGGAGCTGGCTCGCCGAAGCGATGGAGACGCACCTCAGCCCGGCCGAGCAGCGCGCGATGGCGGAGTCGGTTCCGCTGCTGCGGCGCCTGGCGGAGTCGTGACCGGCACCCTCACGCCCCGCACGGCCACCCGTTTACGCCCCCGACGGCCGCCCGGCGGTCCGCCGATGAGCCGGCCGCCCAGGCGCCGCCCCGGCGGAACCGGCAGCGTGGCCGGGCCGCAACGCGCCTCGCAGTACCTCGGCGCGATCACGGTCCGCGAGCCCGAGCGGCTTGTTCTCCGGCCAATGGGCCACCGACAAGGGGCTGTACGAGATGACGCCGGCCTCGGCGCGGCTCGGGGGCGTCGTCCTCGTGCTCACCGTGGCCGACCGTTCGCCGCGGCGGCCGGACCGCTGAGCCCCGTCCCCAGCTCACCCCGCTCCCCCGCGACGCACATGGCGCACGTGGCGCGTATGGCACACGTGGCGCCCGCGCCCGTACGCACGCCTGCCGCCGGCGGCCGTACGACCAGGCCGTACGACCAGGCCGTACGACCGCCGGCCTCCCGACCATTCCCGCACCGAACCAGGCACCACCCGACCTCGTGAGAGAGAGCACTCCGCTATGACCGCCACCACCCTCGACGCCCGCACCGCGCTCGTCGTCATCGACCTTCAGCAGGGCATCCTCGGGCTGCCGACCATCCACCCGTCCGCCGAGGTGATCGAGCGCTCCGCTCGGCTGGCCGCCGCCTTCCGCGAGCGCGAGCTGCCCGTGGTCCTGGTGAACGTCACCGGCGTGGCCCCGGGCCGCAACGACGGCGGCCCGGGCGGCGCCGTCACCTTCCCCGAAGGCTGGACCGACCTGGTCAAGGAGCTGGACCAGCAGCCGAGCGACATCACCGTCAGCAAGCAGCAGTGGGGCGCCTTCTACGGCACCGGCCTCGACATGGAGCTGCGCCGGCGCGGGGTGACCCAGGTCGTGCTGGTCGGCATCTCCACCAGCATCGGTGTGGAGTCCACCGCCCGTGACGCGTACGAGGCCGGCTACCACGTCACCATCGCCACCGACGCGGTGACCGACACCGACGCGGACGCGCACGCCAACTCCGTGCAGCGGATCTTCCCGCGGCTCGGCGAGACCGGCAGCACCGACGAGATCCTGGCGCTGCTGCCCGCCGCCGGGAACTGACCCGTACCGGGAACCGACCCCGCTCCGGGCCCCGCTCCGGGCCCTGATCCGGCCCGGAACCCGACGAGGGGTGCCGCCCGCCGGCCCGCCTCGTCCCACGGCCGCCGCCGCGCCCGCCCGGGCTCGGCGGCGGCCGTATCCGCGGCCCCGAGGGGGGCGACGGTCCGGCTCGAACACCGCTACGATGCCGCGCCATGAGCGACGACGTGCGCAACCTCGTGCTGGCGTTGGCCGGGCTGGTCATCGGCGGGCTGCTCGGCTGGCTGGTCCGCGGCTACCTCTGGCGGCGCAAACTCCAGCGCAGGCAGCGCTTCTTCGGGCTGCCGAAGGACTCCGAGTGCCTGCTTGTGGTGCCGCGCGACCCGGGTGCGCGCGGCTGGAGCCTGGCCCGGCACGACGCCTTCGCGCTGCTGGAACTGGCCGCCGTGATCAAGGAGTGCGGCGCGCACGCCGAGGTGCTGGCGCACGACACCGCCTGGCAGGGCTTCGGCGCCCGTACCGAGTTCTGCATCGGCGGGCCGGCGGCGAACTACCGGCTCGCCGCGCACCTGCGCTCGATGCTGCCCGGCGTGGAGATCGACACCGACCCGGCGCAGGGCCCCGACCAGGGCGCGATCACCGTGGCCGGGGAGACGTACCGGCTGGAGAAGGGCGCGGTGGAGTACGTCCTGCTGGCCCGGCTGTCGTCCGGCCGCGACACCGGCAACGACCGCCCGGTGTTCCTCGCCTCGGGCCAGCGCGGCATAGCCAACCAGGCCGCGACCCGCTACCTCGCCCGCCACCACGTGCGGCTGGCCCGCAAGTACGGCCTGGACGCGACCTTCTGCCTGCTGCTGCGGGTGGTGAACTCGCAGGCGTACGGCTCCGACGTGGTCGAACTGGTCGCGGACGTCACCAAGGCGGCGACCACCGCGCCCAAGCCGCCCAAGCCGCCCAAGACCCTCACGGCCGGCTGACCGCCGGGGGCCGCCCCTGCCGCCCTTCCCGGCAAGGGTTGTCCCGCCCGCCGCACTAGTTGGCGAGGCCGATGACCATCCACATGATCCCGGCGCCGCCGACCGTGCAGACCAGCGTGGAGGTGGACGGGTGCGGGCTGTGCGCCTCCGGCAGGATGTCGGAGGTGGCCAGGTAGAGCAGGAACCCGGCGAAGAAGCCGAGGTAGAGGCCGAGCGCCCCGGACGGGATGGTGAAGGCGAGGGTGACCGCGGCGCCCGCCACCGGGGCGATCGCGTCGGCGGCCAGCAGCGCCTGGGCCCGGCGCCGGCCGTTCCCGTACAGCCGGGTGATCGTGTACGTGTTGAAGCCGTCGGCGAAGTCGTGCGCGACGACCGCGATGGCCACCACGATGCCGACGGTGTTGCCGGCCTGGAAGGCGGCGCCGATCGCGAAGCCGTCCATCACGCTGTGCCCGACCAGCGCACCCGCCGCGGCGACGCCGATGCCCTTGACCGGGTTGTGCGCGTGGCCGTGGCCGTGGGTGTGCGAGGCGTACTCGCCCTCGTGGGCACGGTGGATGGCGACCGAGCGCTCCACGATGTGCAGGGCCAGGAACCCGGCCACGAACATCAGCAGCCCGGCGGGCACCCCGAAGACGTGGTGGGGCTGGTTCTCCAGTGCCTCGGGCAGCAGGTCGAAGCCGACGACGCCGAGCATCAGCCCCGCGGCGAGGCCGAGAACGAGGTGGCGGCGGTCCCCGATGTGCTGCGCGACGATGCCGCCGACCAGGGTCATCACGAAGGCGCACGTGGCTATCAGGACCGGCATGCCGCAATGATCCAGGACGGCGTCTGCGCTGGCGAATCCGGGTGCCCCTCGCCGCGTACGCCCCCGTGGGTGCGCCGGCGAGCAGGTCGGCCCTCCGTGCACCGCCGGGCTCGGAGTGCGGCCACGCGTCGCTTCCCGCACCGCTTCCCGCACCAGCGGACCGCCCACAACGCCCTCCACACCCTCCCCATCAGTCACTCTCGGTGAGCCGACCCGCCACGTTCCGCTTTTCCCGCTCGCCACTCGTGTTCCCACGCCGATCGCGGGCATCCGAGGGTGGAGGAGGTGCCGAAATGTCCCTTTCCGAGCAGCACATGACCCAGCTCGCGCTCCCGGCCGGTTCGATCGGCCCCTTGGTGATCGGAATTTGCATCGTGATCGTTCTGATCGCGGCCGTGGTGTTCGGGATGCGGCGGGTGGGCAGGGGGCCCGCGGTGCCGAGGGGCATGCGGCCCCGGTCGGGCGCGTGGCAGACGCGTCAGGAGCACGACCGCGGTGCGCCGCCGGACCACGGGCCCGGCCACCAGGGGGATGGGCATCGCAGCCACGACGAGCGGCGGATCGAGCCCGACGAGATGCCCCACGACGGGCGGCGGCGCTTCCCGCACGAGGTGCACACCTCCGGCG
>NZ_JACEGK010000377.1:0-7843 GCF_056859195.1 Streptomyces sp. NH27 | reverse complement strand
CGCACGGCCAGACCTTCTACCACTGGGTGGAGGGCCGGCGGGTGCGCGGCACCCTCCAACTCGGCCAGCCCGCCTGGATCGCCGAACGGCTCGGCCTGCCCGTCGTCGCCGACCTGCGCCCGCGCGACGTCGCCGCCGGCGGCCAGGGCGCCCCGCTGGTCTCGGCCGTGGACGTCCTGCTCCTGGCCGGGCTGCCCGGCCGCCCCGGTGCGCTCAACCTGGGCGGCATCGCCAACCTCACCACCGGCGGCCCGGCCCCGGTCGCGTACGACATCGGCCCGGCCAACGCCCTGCTGGACGCGGCGGTTTCGGCTGCGACGGGCCTGGCGTACGACGCGGGCGGACGGCTGGCCGCCGGCGGCCGCGTGCGGGCGGGGCTGCTCGCGGACCTGCTGGCGGAGCCGTACTACCGGCTGCCGCCGCCCAAGACCACCGGCAAGGAACTGTTCCACGGCGGCTATCTCGACGGCTTCCTGGCCCGGCACCCGGGGCTGTCCACGCCCGACGTGCTGCGGACGCTGGTCGCCCTGACCGCGCGGACCTGCGCGGACGCGGTACGCCGGCACGGCCTCGACACGCTGCTGGTCTCCGGCGGCGGGGTGCGCAATCCGCTGCTGGCGGCGGAGTTGAGGCGGGAGTTGCCCGCGGTGCGGGTCGCGCCGAGCGACGAGGAGGGGTTGCCGTCGGACGCCAAGGAGGCCATCGCGTTCGCGGTCCTGGGCTGGCACACCGCGCACGGCCTGCCGTCCACGCTTCCGTCCTGCACGGGCGCCGACGGCCCTCGGGTGCTCGGGGCGATCGTCCCGGGCGCGGCCGGCACCCGCCTGCCGGCACCGCTCGGGCAGCCGCCGCGCGCCCTGCGCGTCCTGCGCTGAGTGCTCGCGTGGTCGCACCCCCCACGTGCCCACGTGCCCACGTGCCCACCTGCCCGTGCGCACGGCGGCCGGTCCCGGGCGGCCGGCGGGAAGACGCGGACCGTTGCGAAGCGGCGGCGTACGCACCGTCGCCGGTCGCCCGCCTTCCGCGTACGGTGCTGCCCTATGACATGTGCTCGCCATCCGTACGCCAACGGCCGTTCAACCGCGGCGCGGTCAGGTCGCGGGCGGGCCGGCCACCTGGAGCAGGAACCGCGCCGCCGGCGTCAGTCCGGTGAGGCGGTGCGGCAGCGCGCTGTCGTAGTGCAGCGAGTCGCCCGCGGCCAGGGCGTAGCGCTCCCCGCCGACCTCCACCCGCAGCCGCCCGGCCAGCACGTGGCACAGTTCCTCCCCCGGGTGGCTGGTCACGAAGGCGTGGTGGGCCGGGGTGCCCTCGGCCAGGACCGTCTCGAAGCGGCGGGCACCCGGCGCGGTCAGCGGATACGTCCGGCCCTCGCCTTCAGCCCACTGCCGGCCGCCGCGGGCCGGGCGGTAGGTCGTCGTCAGCGCGACGGCCGCCCGTGGCCGGGACGCGGCACCGCCCGGGCCGCCCAGCAGCACCGACAGCGGCGTCTCCACGGCCTCGGCGATCCGGTGCAGGGAGTCCAACGTCGGGTTGGCGAGGCCGGATTCCATCTGGCTGAGGAAGCTCTTGGACAGGCCGGTGCGTCCGCTCAGCGCGTCCAGGGTCAGGCCGAGCCTGCGCCGGCTCATGCGCAGACGCCGTCCCAGCCGGGCGGCCGACGCGCTACTCTCGCAGCCCGGTTGACGCGCCCCACGGGGCCGATCCGCCATGACGTCCCCCTTCCCCGCGCAGCCGCGGCTCCGTTGGACATGACTACTTATCACGACAGCCGGGCATTTCGTAGGGTACGGCGGGAATTCTCCGGATCGGCCGGCACATGCCCGCGGGAGGTGTGAGCGTTGGCATCGCACGCGTCGTCCTGGCTCGACCCGCTCGCGACGCTCTCCGACGCCGCGCGGGAACTCGGCGACGGCGAACGGGCCCTGTTCGCCGTCCTGTCGGCGGACTACCCGCACACGGCGCTGCTGCGGCACGACGTCCTGCTCGAACGCAGCGGCGGCACCCGCCGCGAGCTGCACCGCCTGCTGACCGCCGCGGGCTTCCGCGACCTGGCCGAACTCCAGGCACGTGTCACCGAAAAGCTCAACGGCGACCTGCGCAGCCCGCTGGCCCGCTTCCAGACCCGGCTCAACCCGGCGGCGCGCGCCGGGATCATGCCGCGGATGACCGTCCTGGAGTCCGACAACGTGGCCACCACGCTGAGCGAACTCGACGACAACGGCGCGCTGGTCGTGGCCGTCGACGCGCTGTTGGCGGCCAGGCGGCGCTGGGTGACGGGCGCGCGGCGCAGCCACGCCTTCGCGTATCTGCTGGCCACCGACCTGTCCGTGGTGCTGGGGCAGGTGGCCCTGGTGGGCGGTCCGGCGGGCCGGGAGATCGAGGCGCTCACCGACGCGGGGCCGCATGACGTGCTGGTCGCCTTCGGGCTGCGCCGCTACGACACCTCGACGCTACGGCTGGCCGGCGCGTTCGCCGACGCGGGGGCAACCGTGGTCGCGGTCACCGACGACGCCGGCGGCCCGCTCGCCGCGCGCGCGGACATCTGCCTCACGGCGGCGACCGCCAGCGTCTCCTACTCCGACTCCCCCACCGCGGTGACGACGGTCGTGCACGCCCTCGCGACCCTGACCGCCGCGCGCTCCAAGGCCGCCGCCCGCCGCCTGGCCCGCCGCGAACAGGCGGTACGCCTCATGGCGTCCTACGCCGAGGACTGATCCCCTTCCCATCCGCCCCGCCCGGCGCGTCGCCCGCGCCTGCCCGCGACGCGCCGGGCGCCGACGCCTCGTCAAACAGCAGGATTTGCGCTCAATACCGGTGTTCGGCCGCGCCGACCTCCGCACAGTTGGCCGTGCACCGACAATCTTTGCGGGTGCCGGGCCATAATGTGCCCGGGTTCGCCACCTGTGGCGAGCTCCGACTCCTGTTGCTCATCTGCTCGTCAACTCCGCGACGGCCGAAGGCGGTCGGGACCGTACACACTGCAGGGCGCACCACCGCACCGTACCCGTACGACAGGCCGCGACTGCCGGGACGGCCGGACCGCCTCGGTCCGGCACTCCGGTGGCAGGCCCGGCCGGAGGCCCCTTGGCCCAGCTCTTCACCCGCCCACGTCGCCCACGTCGCCCACGGCTCCCGGCCCGGGCGCCGGCCGCGCTCGTGGCGGCCGCCGCCTGCGCCGCGCTGCTGGCGGCCGGCGGCACGCCGGCGATCGCCGCACCCGACCACGGGGCGGCCGGTTCCACGTCGTCCTGGCTGCCGCCCACCCCCGACCAGTGGCCGCTGGTGGTCGACGAGAAGACGACCACGCCACGCACCCTGACGCACGGCGTCAGCAACTACTCCGACACGCTCCAGACCGTCGGCGGGGCGCAGCGCGCGCAGGTCCTCGACGTGTCCCTCGCCGACCGGAACGTGCGGCTCGGCGTCGTGGAGTCGCACGACCGCCTCACCGACCCGGCCGACGAGGTGCCCTCCTCGATGGCGCACCGCACCGGCGCGGTCGCGGGGATCAACGGCGACTTCTTCGAGATCAACGCCAGCGGGCGGCCCGAGGGCATGGTGGTACGCGACGGGCGGCTGCTGAAGAGCCCGGAGCCGAGCCGGCCGGCGGACTTCCTCGTGCACCGCGACGGGACCATCGGCATCGGCACCGAGACCTACACCGGCACCCTGACCGACCGTACGAACGCGGCGAGCACCACGCTCACCGGCGTCAACGCGGTGGACGACCTCGGCGCGGGCGCGCTGCTGCGGGTCACCGCCGACCTGGGACCGACGTCCATCGCGGCGGCCACGGTGGTCGCCGGGCACCTGGGCGCCGACGGGACCACGCTGACCGTGGACTCGGTGCACACCGGCGTCACCGACCTGCCGCAACTCGCCGACGACCGGCAGGATCTGGTCGGCTCCGCCGCGTACGGCGACTGGCTGACCGCTCATGTGCACGCCGGTGACCAGGTCACCACCACCGACAGCCTGGCGCCCGACAGCGATGTCGTGCAGGCGCTCAGCGGCGGCGCGATCCTGGTCAAGGACGGGCAGCGCGCGGTGCCGCTCCAGGGCGGCGGCGACAACAACATCGACAACCCGGTGACCGCGGTCGGCGTGACCAAGGACGGCAAGCACGCGATCTTCGCGGCCTTCGACGGCCACCAGGCCGAGGGGGTCGCGCAGGGGCTGACCCGGCCGCAGCTCGCGGGCTGGATGATGCAGCACGGCGCCTACGACGCCATCCTCTTCGACGGTGGCGGCTCGACCCAGATGGTCGGCCGGCTGCCCGGGCAGGCCCAGGCGTCGGTGCTGAACACACCGTCGGACGGGCACGAACGGCCGGTCGCCAACGGCCTGTTCCTCTACAGCCGTGAGGCGGCGGCCGGTCCCGCGACGCGCGCGGTGGCGAACGGCGGCAAGCCGCTGACCGCGCTGGCCGGCACCGCGGTGGACGTGCCTGCGTACGCG
Source organism: Streptomyces sp. NH27 (assembly GCF_056859195.1). Taxonomy (NCBI): domain Bacteria; kingdom Bacillati; phylum Actinomycetota; class Actinomycetes; order Kitasatosporales; family Streptomycetaceae; genus Streptomyces; species Streptomyces sp. NH27. The sequence goes on along the minus strand of NZ_JACEGK010000377.1, from coordinate 3,385 downwards.
CTGGACCGGGCGGACAACCCGGCGGCGGACCCGGTCACGCTGAGCGTGAGCCCGCCGGGTCTGGCCACGGTGCACGGCACGACGTTGACCTTCGCCGACCGGCCCGGCCACAGCACCTTGCACATCCGGTCCGGCCACGCGTCCTCGACGGTCCCGCTGTCGGTGGTGACCGGCGTGCACACGCTCAGCGTCACACCGTCGCAGGCCGATCTCGGCAACGGCGCGACCCAGGCGCTGGCGGCGACCGCGACGGCGAGCGGCGGCGCGGCGGTCAGCCTGCCGCCCGCCGCGGTGAAGTGGTCCGTGGACAGACCGGAGTTGGGCACCGTCGGCGCCGACGGCACCTTCACCGCGGCGGCCGACGGCACCGGCATGGTCACGGTGACGGCTGCCGCGGGCGGCGCCAAGGCCACCGTGTCGCTGGCAGTCGGCTCCACCACGGTCCCGGTGGACCCGCTGACGGACCTGTCGAAGTGGTCGGTGACCAGCAACTACATGAACGTCTACCCACGCAAGGTGCCCAGCCCCGGCCCGCACTCCACCACCAACGGCAGCATCGCCCTGGACTCGTCCACCACGGCCAGGACCGGTGACACCGGCTCGATGGACGTGCACTACACGTACCCGAACCAGACCGGCACCTACGACCTGAGCGTCTACCTCAACGACCCGAGCAGCGAGCAGATCCCGCTGCTGGGCGGCGACCAGGCGCCGATCGGGCTCGGCGTGTGGGTGAAGGGCAACGCCGACCTCGCCTCCCGGCCGGGCGACGGGCTCGCGCCGGGCATCGTGACCCTCAACGTCGGTATCTGGCAGGCCAGTAACCAGCCGACCAGCTTCTACCCGACCGGCATCACCTTCGACGGCTGGCAGTACGTCGTGGCGAAGCTGCCGCAGGGCCTCCAGTACCCGCTGCGCATCAACTACCTGGGCCTGGTGACCATCAAGCCCGGCCCGGACCTCACCGGCGACATCCACCTCGCCGACCTGGAGGCGCTGTACTCGCCGCGCCCGCCGAAGCCCGCGACGTACACCGCGATCCCGAAGAACCCGTCCTGGCTGCAGTTCACCGACGCGTCCTCCTTCCGGCCCGGCGGCACCACGGTCGCCGCGTTCGACGACGCGCACACCACGGCGGCCACGCCGGGCGCGACCGGCACGGTGGCGCTCAAGTCGCTGCCCGGCGTGTTCGGCGCGCTGCCGGCCGCCGCCCGCCCGCAGCAGGTGCAGGCGCTCGGCGACATGTCCGACAACGGGACGACGGGCGACCTGACGAACCTGCGCACCCTGATGGACGGCCTCGGCGTGCCGTACCGGGACGCGGTCGGCAACCACGAGATCACCCAGGGCGCCAACCCGGAGAACGGCGACTTCACCAGCGTCTTCGGCCCGACGCACTACGCGTACGACGCGGGCGCGGCACGGATGATCGTGACCGACAGCGGGCACATCGGCATCACCGCGTCGGACGCCTTCCAGGTGCCGGACGAGGGCGAGTCGCAGTACCTGTGGCTGGCCCGGCAACTCGACGCGAACACCAGGAAGGTCGCGGTCGTGATCACCCACACGCCCGCGTACGACCCGCATCCGCGCGCGGACAGCCAGTTCACCGACCGGTGGGAGGCGCAGATGTACGAGGCGCTGGTGCAGCGGTACCAGCGCACCCATCCCGGGGTGCACGTGCTCATGATGTTCGGGCACGCGCGCGGCTTCGCCGAGGACCTGCGCGAGCCGGACGGCACCGACGCGCCCGGCGGCATCCCGAACTTCGTGGTCGCCGACCTGGGCACGCCGCCGTACGCCACCCCGGACCAGGGCGGGTTCTTCAACTACGGCCTGTTCCACATCCTGCCGGACGGCACCGTGCAGTTCGCGGTGCAGCCGCTGCTCGCCTCGGTCGCGGTGACCGCGCCCGCGCCGTCCCTGGCGCGCGGCGGGAAGGAGCAGTTGACCGCGACCGGCACCTCCATCGCGGGCGACGACCTGCCGGCGCTCCAAGTGCCCGTCCAGGACCCGGTGTCGCGCCGCTGGACCAGCTCCGACCCGCACGTCGCGACCGTCGACGCGGCCACCGGTGAGGTGACCGCCCGCCGTCCGGGCACGGCGCGGATCAGCGTCACGGCGGGCGGGATGACGGGGACGGCGACGGTCACCGTAACGGCCAGGTGAGTTGACCATCGGCCGGCCTGCCCGACCCGGCTCGGCCACGCAAGGGGCCCGTCCCGCACTCCCCCGATCGGGGGGGCGCGGGGCTGGCCCTGAGTCGTCGTCAGGACCGCCACAGGCTCTGGGGCGCGGTCAGCGTCGGACGGTCACTTCGGCGCGGTCCCGGGCGGGCCGACCGAGCCGCGTGGCTGGGCGACCGGCGGCAGTACCCGGCGCCGGCTGCGCTTGCCCGCGGTGATCGCCTTGACGGTGCGCTCCACCACCAGGTCGACCAGGAGTTCCACCGGCCACCGGTAGGTGGACAGCGGCGGCGTCAGCAGGCGCGACAGCGGGTGGTCGTCGTAGCCGACCACGGAGACGTCGCCGGGCACCTCCATGCCCAGGTCGCGGGCGCCCGCGTACACGCCGTACGCCATCGAGTCGGCCATGCACAGGAACGCGGTCGGCGGGTCCTGCCCGGTGAGCACCGCGCGGGCGATCGCGGCGGCGCCGTCCAGGTCGTGCGGCGAGCGGTGCAGCGTGACATGCAGGCCGAGCCGGCGGGCCACCCGCTCGGCCACCGTCTCGGCGGGGCGGTCCGGCGTGGTCAGCCCGCCCGGTGTCATGACCGCGATCCGGCGATGGCCGACGGCGGCCAGGCCGTGCAGCGCATCGGTGATCCCGGCCTCGTTGTCGAAGACGACCTCGGCGTGGGCCGCGGCACCCGGCAGCCCGTCGCCGATGGAGATCAGCACGGTCCGCTCGGCGACCTCCGCCCAGTGCGTGGCGGTGGGGTCGACCGGCAGCACGATGAGCGCGTCCACCCGCTGGTCGGCGAGTTGCGAGGCGAGCGTCGCCTCCAGCGCCGGGTCGTTGGAGGCGTCCACGATCAGGGCGTGCCGGCCGTCGCCGAGCAGTCGCCGGCCGAGCGCCGCGGCCGTGGCCTGCTGCCACACGTCCGTGAGGGAGCGGCAGAGCACGCCGATGTAGCCGGTACGGCCGGAGGCGAGGGCGCGGGCGATCGGGTCGGCCTGGTAGCCGAGGCGTTCGGCCGCTTCCCGCACCCGCTGCTGTGTCTCCGGGGGCACCTGCATCCCGCGCAGCGCGTAGGACACCGTGGCGGTGGAGAGCCCGGTCTCCTCGGCGAGATCGCGCTGGGTGACCCTCGGTGGTCGTTGCGGCACGGGGCCAGTGTAGGGGGCGCACTTGACGGAGTCGGGCATTAAGCGCTTCACTGAAG
>NZ_JACEGK010000376.1:0-7884 GCF_056859195.1 Streptomyces sp. NH27 | reverse complement strand
GGACTCACCCGCGAGCGAGGCGGTGTTCGTGCCGGCCGAGGGGGGTGGCGCCCGCGCCGAGGACGACGGGTACCTCGACCCCGACGGCACGTTCCCCCTCCCCTTCCGCTCCATGTGCTGGCGGACCGACCGTGTCCCCTCGGACCGGCCGTCCGCGTGAGCCCGTCCGCGTGAGCTCGCCCGTCCGCGTCACGCCGGGACCCAACTTCCGTGGAAGCCGAGGGGAACCGGCCCAGGCAGATGGATACGGGCCAGCGGCGCCCCGCTGAAGTCCTGCGCGGCGAGGATCACCAGATCCGCGGCCCCCCGCAGGGGATCGTGCACGTAGGCGAGGGCGTACCCGTCGTCCTCGGCGCGGGCGCCACCCCCCTCGGCCGGCACGAACACCGCCTCGCTCGCGGGTGAGTCCTTCGGGAAACGGTGCACCTCGGTACTCCCGCGCAACAGGTCGTGCTTGAGCAGCGCGTTGCCGAACACGCGGTCGGGCGCGACCCCGTCGACCGTCTCGTACGCACGCCACATCTCCCCGGCCGTGGCGGCGTACCCGTAGCGGTGCCGGCGGGAGACGAGTGACTCGCGGACCCGGGGGAACTCCTGCGGCCGGTCGTCGATCCGCCGTAAGCGCAACCGCCCGTGCCCGAGGTCGATCGTCCAGCGGTCGAGGCGGGGCGTGCCGAGGGCCGAGGGCCCGTCGCAGCCGCGCCCGGCCGCGAAGAAGGGGGTCGGGAAGCTGGTGAAGTCGACGGTGACGGTGGTCCCGTCGTCGTAGGCGTTGAGCGTGTGCGAGTAGTACGTGGACGGGTCGGTCTCGAACCAGCGGATCGGCCCGCCGGCGCGCGGCAGCACTCCGACCCGGGCCGGATGCCTGTCGTTCCACTTGTACGGCACCAGCGCGCCGGCCTGCGCGGCGGCGGCGTCGAACGTCACCGGGGTGTCGAACACCACCACATAGCGCTCGGTCAGCGCGAAGTCGTGCATCATCGGGCTGTCCGCGACCGGGATGCGGGTGGTGCGCGCCACCCGCCCGGTGTGGTCGATGACCAGGTGCCGGACGTGGTCCCAGGTCGGGTAGTACGTGATCGCGTGCAGTTCGTCGGCCTGTTCGTCGTACTTGGTGTGGGCGGTGAACGCGCCGCTGAGCGTCCCGCCGAAGTCGTACGGCCCGAGGGTGTCCAGTTCCTCGCCGAGTTCGTACGGCGTCGGGCCGCTCTCCTGGAGGCTCATCACCCGGCCCTTGTACGGGATGACGTGGGTGTTGTTGGCGAAGTCGTCGTCGGGGGCCTGCCACGGGTAGGGCTCGCCGAGCTTCGCGGCGACGGCTGCCGACCTGACCCAGCGGTTGCGGTACCACTCGGCGCGGCCGTCGCGCAGCCGCACGCCGTGCACCATGCCCTCGCCGAGCATCCAGTGGTGGGCGCGCGGGTCCTCAAGTCCCAGCACGTTGGGACCGGTTCGCAGGTAGCGGCCGTCCAGCTCGCGCGGGATGCGGCCGGTGACCGGCAGGTCGAAGGCGGTCACCTCCTCGGTGGCCGGGGCGAACGCGCCGTGCAGGAAGGGGTAGGGATCGCGACGCCCGGCGCGCGACGCCGCCTGAGCCCGCTGGGGTCCGGGCAGCCCGGGCAGACCCGGTGCGCCGAACGTGGTGACGCCGCCGAGCGCCACCGCGCCCGAACCCCGCAGCACATTCCGTCGTGTGAGATCCGTCATGATCCGAACTCCCCGTCGCAGCCGTTCCGAAAGGGGCACCGCACCGCGCGGCGCCCACTACGACTGTGCCGTCCGCGGGCCTCTGACCTCACTACTGTCACCTTGCCAACCGTGGTGGGGCCAGCATGCCCATGCTGGCCCCACCGTCCGTCCCTCCCGCACCGGCAGCACCGTGCGTGAGCATGGCGGCCATCTCGTCACGTTCCGGGGTCGGTTCGAAAGCTTGGCACCCGCTTTACCAGCCGCCGGAACCACGATGATCTCCGCGGAGTCTTAAGTTTGGTAGTCGCAGCCGATGCAGTGATATGAGCGGAGTACAGGTACATGGGCCGGGTCAGGACCAGCATGGGGATCGCACTGGTGGCAGGTGCGGTGCTCGCGGGCACGAGCGCGTGCGGCGGGAATTCGTCCGCTTCGACACCGCCGAAGGACGACGCGAAGTCGTCGTCACAATCGGCGGTGACCGCGAGCCCGAAGCCGACCACGCCGAAGCCGCTGGGTCCGCCGATGCTGCTCGACACGATAGCGCCGCAGACGGGCACCACCGTCGGTGTGGCGATGCCGATCTCCGTGGTGTTCAGCAACCCGGTGGCGACCTCGGCGCGGGCCGGCGTCGAGAAGGCGATGAAGATATCGACGTCGGTGCCGACCACCGGCGCCTGGCACTGGTTCAGCAGCACCCGGGCGGACTTCCGCCCGCAGGACTACTGGAAGCCGGGCACCAAGGTCACCATCGACGCGCAGCTGAACAACGTGCCGAACGGCAACGGGCGTTACGGCACCCACAGTTACAGCCACTCCTTCACCATCGGCGACGACAACCGTGCCAGCGTGTCGGTCACCGGCCACAGCATGAAGGTGACGCACGACGGCACCGTGGTGAAGACGCTGCCGATCGACGCCGGCAGCCCGTCGTTCCCGTCGTGGGACGGCACCATGGCCGTCATCGACAAGCAGAAAGAGGTCCGGATGACCTCCTGCAGCGTCGGCATCAGCTGCAACAAGTCCAGCCCGGACTTCTACGACCTGACCCTGCCGTGGGATGTGCACCTGACCACCTCGGGCACGTATGTGCACTACTCCACCGGCGACCCGTACCCCGGGCACAGCTACGGCTCGCACGGCTGCGTGCACCTGTCGCTCGCGGACGCGAAGTGGTTCTACGACTTCGTCAAGCAGGGCGACCCGATCACCATCACCGGTTCGCCGCGCGGCAATGCCGCCGGTGACAACGGCTACGCGGACTTCAACCTGAGCTGGTCGACCTGGCTCAAGGACAGCGGCGAGGGCCAGATCACGACCAACCCGGCTGCCTGACAACGCCGGGTTCGTGGAGGGGGCGGGCGCACCGGTACTTCAGGTGAGCCCGCCCCTGTTCATGTCCGCGGGCGGCTGGACCCGCGGCCGGTCGTGCCAGCCGCCGATGGTGCCCGCCGCCGGATGCGCACTGACCGGTCAACGGGGTTGCTGTGGCGGTCAGTCGGGCGACGGGGGCAGCCGGCAGCGGACCAGGTGGTGGACCTGGCCCACGGTCCGCAGCGCCAGCGCCTCGGTGGCGGTCTCCCGGCAGGCGGCCCGGTCGAGCCGGCGGACCGCGGCCCGCACCTCGTCGAGCGCGGCCGGGGCCACCGAGAGGGTGTCGCAGCCGAGCCCGACCAGCAGTGGCAGCACCAGCGGGTGGGCGGCGGCGTCACCGCAGACGGACACCGGCCGCCGGTGGGTGCGGGCGGCCGCGACCACCGCGGCGATCGCGCGCAATACCGCGGGGTGGGCCGTCGACGCCGGTCCCGCGGCCGGGTCCCGGCGGTCCAGTTCGAGCAGTTGGCAGGTCAGGTCGTTGGTGCCCAGCGACAGGAACGCGGCCTCCCGGGCCAGCTCGTCGATCCCCCGCACGGCTTCCGGCAGCTCCACCATGATCCCCAACGGGGGTGCGGGCAGGTCGAGTTCCGCGACTGCCCGGTCCAGCAGCGTACGGCAGGACCGCAGTTCGGCGACGTCCGCGACCATCGGGATCATGATCCGCAGTTCGGTGTGCGCACCGGCTGCCGCCGCCAGCAGCGCGGTGAACTGCTCGCCGAACGCGTCGGGTTGGGCCAGCATCAACGGCAGCCCGCGGCCGAGCCGGCTGCCGGCGGGCCGGCCCGCGGACAGGAACGGCGGCAGTTTGTCGTCGGCGAAGTCCAGCGTCCTGACGGTGGCGATCCGCCCGGCCAGCGGGGCGAGTACCGGCCCGAGGGCGATGGTGTGCCGGGCGCGGGAGGGCCAGCGCACCGCGTCGAGGAAGGGCAGTTCGGTACGGAGCAGGCCGACGCCGTCCGCGCCTGCCAGCAACCCGGCGCGCACGTCGGCGGGCGTGGCCACGTTGGCCCGCAGGGTGACCGGGTGGCCGTCGACGGTCCGGGCCGGCAGGTGCCGCTCGGCGGCGAGCCGGGCCCGCCGCTCCCGTACGGCCGCGATCGCGGCGAGCGCCGTCTCGCGTTCCTCCGCCGCGGGGTGGACGACGGCCGCGGCGCCGTCGACCAGGGTCTCCACCCCGTCGGGCAGGTCGAGCACCACCGGGTCGACGCCGAGCAGCAGCGGGATGCCCAACGAGCGGGCCACGATGGCGGCATGCGAGTTCGGCCCGCCCGTCACCGACAGCGCGGCCGTCACCGTACGGCCCGGCTCCAGCAGGTCGGCGGCACCGATCTCGCGGGCGGCCAGCACCACCGGCCGGTCGGGCGGGGGCTCCTGGACGCCGTGCAACACCGCCAGCACCCGGCGGCCCACCTGCCGGACGTCCGCGGCCCGTTCGGCGAGCACCGGGTCGCCGAGCGCGGCGATGGCCCGTGCCTGCGCGTCGACCGCCTCGTGCACCGCGTCCGCCGCGTCCGCTCCCTCGGCGACCAACCGCAGGGTGTGCTGCCGCAGATCGGGATCGCGCGCGATGAGACCGCCGATCTCGATGATGTCGGCCTGCTCGTCGTCGCCCCGCGCACGCAACCCGTCGGCCACGGCATGCAGACGGTCGGCAGCCGTGTCGAAGGCAGCGGCGACCAGCCCCCCGGCGCACGAGGGTTCCCCGGCGAGGCGAGCCGGCCCGGCGAACTCGACACCGTAACTCGCCTCGTGACGGCATGACTTGGCGCCCTCGCCGGCGACCGCCCCGCCGGGGTCGGCCGCGGTGCGAACGCCGGACGCGGACTCAACTCCCCCATCAGCGGCGGCACTCCCGCAACGGCACCCACCGCGGGAGTCGCCCGCCACGCCTTCGGGAGCAGGCCCGGACCCCACGCGCTCGGCGGAACCCGCCCCGCCGAGACCGGACTCCGCGCCCGCGCCTGTCCCGGTACCCGCACCCTCACCGGCTGATCGGCGAGGGACGCGGGCAGGGCTGGTGAAGGGGCGGTCGGTGCGGTGGAGTTCGCCGAGGGCGGTGCCGGGTGAGGCGGGCTGTCCCGGGTAGCACAGGCGGGTACTCATGCTGCCGCCTTGGCCGCGGCGGCGGTATCCGCGAGGGCGCGGAAGATCAGCGCGGTGGAGGTGGCGCCGGGGTCCTGGTGGCCGACGCTGCGCGGGCCGAGGTAGGAGGCCCGCCCCTTCCTGGCCTGCATGGGGGTGGTGGCCCGCATCCCCTCCTCGGCGGCGTCGGCCGCGGCGGCCGACGCGTCCGCCAGGTCACCGCCTGCCGCGGCGGACGCGCGGAACGCCGCAAGTGCGGGCGCATACGCGTCGATCATCGTCTTGTCGCCCTCGGCGGCGGCGCCGAGCCGCCGCACCCCGGCCAGTCCCGCGGCGAGCGCGTCGGCCACCCGCTCGGGACCGGCCGGCCCGGCCGCTGCGGCGTCTGCTTCCGGCGTGTCGGGCCCGTCCAGCGCCTTGCCGAGGGAGCGGAAGGCGCTTCCGTACAGTGGCCCGGACGCGCCGCCGACCACGGAGATCAGCAGCGAACCGGTCTTGACGAGTATCAGCCCGGGGGTCGACGCGTCGTACTCGGGCAGGGCGGCGGCGACCGCCGCGAAACCCCGGTGCATGTTGGCGCCGTGGTCGGCGTCGCCGATGGCGGAATCCAGTTGGGTCAGCCGGTCCTTGTGCGTGTCCATGGCCGCGGCGATGGCCTGCACCCAAGCGCGGGCGAGGGCGGTGTCCACGGGCTCTCCGTTCGTCAGTGCGGTGTCGTGCTTGCGGTGCGGTGCTCACGGCCGCGGTGCCGGCCCACCAGGGCGGACCAGCGGGGGTGAGTACGTTCAGGAGCAGGGCGGCTTCGCGGGTGCGGGCCGATCACGGTGCGGGGCCGGGCCGTTCACCGGTCAGACGCCCCAGCGCAGCGCGGCCGTGTGCACGGGGGCGTGCCACAGGTCGAGCAGGTCGGGCGTGGTCTTGCAGACGGTGATCGACGCACCGGCCATGTCGAGGCTGGTGACGTAGTTCCCGACCAGGTTCCCGGCGATCCGCACACCGCGCGCGGCCAGCAGCGCGGCGACCTCGCGGTAGACGACGTACAGCTCCATCAGCGGGGTGCCACCGAGGCCGTTGACCATGACGAGCACCTGGTCGCCGGTGGCGAGTGGCTGGTCGGTGAGGATGGCGGCCAGCATGTCGGCGACGATCTCCCGTGCCGGGCGCAGCTTTTCGCGGCGGCGGCCGGGCTCGCCGTGGATGCCGACGCCGACCTCGATCTCGTCGTCGGGCAGTTCGAATCCTGGCTTGCCTGCGGCCGGCGCGGTGCAGGCGGTGAGGGCTACGGCGAAGGAGCGGGTGGCGGCGTTGACCCGGCGGGCGGTGTCGGCGACCTCGGCGAGCGGGGCGCCGCGTTCGGCGAGCGCGCCGGCGATCTTCTCCACGAAGACGGTGCCGCCGGTGCCGCGGCGGCCGGCGGTCCAGGTGGAGTCCTGCACGGCGACGTCGTCGTCGACCAGCACCGATGCGACGGACAGGCCGTCCTCCGCGGCGAGTTCGGCGGCCATCTCGAAGTTCAGCACGTCGCCGGTGTAGTTCTTCACCACGAACAGGGTGCCCGCGCCGGCGTCGACGGCCTTGGCGGCGGCGACCATCTGGTCGGGCACGGGCGAGGTGAACACCTCGCCGGGACAGGCCGCGTCGAGCATGCCGGTGCCCACGAACCCGCTGTGCAGCGGCTCGTGGCCGCAGCCGCCGCCGGAGACCAGCGCGACCTTGCCGGGTCTGCGGGCGGCGGCCCGGGTGATGACACGGTTGACGGCGTCGACGGTCAGGAGGCCGGGGTGGGCGGCCGCGATACCGGCGAGGGCATCGTCGAGCACGGTCTCGGGCGCGTTGATCAGCTTCTTCACGACAGGGCTCCTTCGGGGGCGGGCGCCGGCGCTGTCCTGCCGGCGGTGCCCGCGGTACGGGCGGCGGAAGTACGGCGGGTGGCGAGCGCGGTGTGGACGAGGCCGGCGAGCAGCGCGCCGACCGCCTCGGCGACGACGTAGACCGGCAGTTGGGCCCAGTGCACGTTGCCGTCGTAGAGCGCGCCGACGGCCATCGGGCCGAACGCGCGGGCGGGGTTGACGGCCGCGCCGGTGGCCGGGCCGATCGGGATGATCACCGCGAACACCGCCAGGCCGATGGCGAGTCCGGCGAAGCCGCCGGGCGCGCGCCGGTCGATCGCGCCGAAGACCACGAAGACCAGGATGAACGTGCCGATCGCCTCGGCGGCGAAGGCGTGCCCGGCACCGGTCGGCGAGGCGTAGGAGGCGATGCCGAGTCCGGCGCCGACGGCTCTGCGGCCGAGCACGGCGACGATGGCGAGCGCGCCGAGCAGCGCGCCGGCCGTCTGCGCGGCGAGGTAGCCGGGGACGTCGCGCCAGGGCATCCGGCGGGTGGCGGCCAGCGCGAGGGTGACCGCGGGGTTGATCTGGCAGCCGGATATGTGGCCGATCGCGTACACCATCGCGATCACGACCATCGCGAACGCGAAGGCGATCACGCCGAGTTCGGCCATCGTGAAGGGGGCGGCGGCGCCGAGCAGGGTCGTGGCGGGCACCGAGCCGACGCCGACGAACACCAGCATCGCGGTGCCCAGCAGCTCGGCGAGCAGTTTTTGGGGGTAGGTCGGGTCTGCGTTGTCTTCCATCCTGAGCGCCCGGCAGCCGGTGGCGGTCGCGGGCTCTCACCTCCGGCGCGGGGGGGCGGGTGGTGTGGGCATGGCGGGGGCGAAGCGTGCGGGGGGAGCGG
>NZ_JACEGK010000375.1:0-7922 GCF_056859195.1 Streptomyces sp. NH27 | reverse complement strand
CCCCACCTCTCCTTGCTCCGGCCCGCCCTGCTCCGGCCCGCGCACTGCCCGGGGTTGCGGCGCTACGGGGTCACCGGGGCATCGGGCCGTGGGGTCACCGGGTCACGGGGGCCGGGCGGATGGGGCACTTCCGCGACGACTCTGCCGTTACGAGACGGTGACAAGGTACCTACAACGCATTCGTGCGATCGACCGTCTTATCCCGTGAGAACGCACCAACGGCGCTTATCCCGCCTTTGGTTCACATCGTGACACTTCTCAACGGAATGGACGAACCCATGATCATCGCCAAGCGGAACTCCCTGCGTATCGCCGCCCTCGGCGTCCTCATCGCGGCCTCCATCGCCGTGGCCGGCACCGCGATGGCCGCCACCCCGACCGTGCACGCCGTGCCCTCCGCCGTCGCGCAGCAGGCGGCGCCCGCCAAGGCCACCATCACCGCCAAGCCGTCGGTCACCTCGGTCGCCGCCTGGAAGCTGTTCCGGGTCACGGGCAAGACCACCGGCCTCAAGGCCGGCAGCAAGGTGACGCTCCAGCAGAAGCAGCACGGCAAGTGGGTCACTCTGCCCGCCTCCGCGCCCATCACCCGCAGCGGCTCCTACTCGCTGGGCGTCGAACTCGGCCTGAAGGGCAAGAACGACCTGCGCATCGTCAGCGGCAAGACGGCCTCCCCGGTCTTCAACGTCACCGTCCGCTAGGGAAGTTGGTGCGGTCGTCACCGGTGGTGTGGTGGCCCGAGGCGGGCGGCGGTAGCAGTGGGAGCCGGCCGGTCGGTAGTCACCACAGCCGGGGCGGCGGACCGGGCGCCGTGCCGCCACCTGGCTCGGCTTTCTCCAGGCGGTGGAGGGCGTCCTGCGGTGAGGTGACCTGTGGTGACCTGCGGTGACCTGCGGTGACATCCGTGCCCGGACATCCGGGAGCCCGGGTTGATGACAGGGTCGCGAACTGCGTGGCCGGGAGCGCGTGGGCGTGATGCCCGGGGGTGCCGGAGCCGGGGCGCCGGGGGCCCTGGGAAATGAGGGCGGGGGCCGTGCGGACGAGGTGGAGCTTCGAAGGGAAGGGCGAAGTCACCGACCCCGGTGTGCCAAGATGCCCAGCATGCCTAACGTGGACCACCACCTCACCGAGGACGAAGACCTCATATATCTCACCCGGCAGCACTGGACCCGACTCGTCGGCGACTTCGTGGTGCTCTGCGTGACCTGGGCCGCTGCCGGGGCGCTGCTGTGGGCCCTGCCGAGCGGCAAGAGCTGGAGCCACACCGGGGTGTACGCGGTGCTGGCCGTCGCGCTCGTCATCTCCGTGTGGTTCTGGCTGGTTCCGCTCCTGAAGTGGCGCGGCATCGTCTACATCCTCACCACCAAGCGCATCCACCAGCGGGCCGGCTTCGTGAGCAAGACCGGCCGCAGCATCCCGCTGACCCGGGTCAACGACATCTCGTTCGAAGCCTCCCTGTGGGAGCGGATCATCCGCTGCGGGACGCTCAAGATCGAGTCGGGCTCGGAGCAAGGGCTGTTGACGTTGAAGCACGTGCCGGACCCGGAGGGCTTCAAGACCCGGATCTACGAGGCCATGGACGAGGAACAGGATCACCGCTACGGGTCCGACGAGGCCACGCCGCACCGACGCTGAGCCCTGGCCCCGGGTGGACGGCGGGGCAGTTGTCGCGGACGGGTGGTGCCGGGACGGGGGCGAGGGGAGCATAGGGGCGACGGCAGTGGTCCCGGGCCACGATCCGTGCCGCGGGTATCGGGACGAGTTGTGGGGTGGGGCCGTGCGTAGCTACACCAGCGTGGTGGTCGGCAATCTGGTCTTCATCACGATCTGCATGTTCCCGGGCCCTGTCGCGCTCGGTGTGGCGTACAGCGCCTGGCGTGACGGCGAGAGTTGGGCCTGGATCGCGTTCGTCGTCGGGCTGGCGATCACGCTGGTCATCCCGTTCACGGCCGTCAAGGCCGCGCGGGGCGAGTTCCCCCGGATCACGCGCCGTGACCGGGTGAAGGGCGAGAGCGTCTCCTACGGTGCCGACAGCTTCGTGATGTGGGCCCCGCGCGCACCGAAGGGACCTGCGGCGGCACGGTTGGTACGGGCGGACGTGCTGGAGGCGTCACTCGTGCGGTACGAGCCCGAAGGCGGGGCGACGTTCACGACGTACTGGGGCACCTTCACCCCCGACGAGTTCACGCCGCTGATCCGGTTGAAGCTGCGTGTGCACGCGGCCGAGGACGCCGGCGGGGACGCCAGGGACGCCAGGGGCGCCGGGGAGGCCGAAGGGTCGGAACGGGCCGAACGGGCCGATGGCTCCGCCGGGTTCGAGATCACGGACGACTGGCGGGTGCCGTCCCTCTGCCTGTCGGCGGTCACGGCGGGCCGTCTGGCCGTCCTCGTCGGGCCCGCCGGCCCGGCCGCACCCGCGGGCCCGGCCGGACCCGCCGGCCCGCCCGCCCCGCAGGCCCACGGAACGGTCATCCCTTTGTGGGCGAGCAGCGCCATGCTCGCGGGCACGAGGACCTGCCGCGTGGTCGATCTCGACGGCCGGCTGACCGACGTGACCCGGCGCCCCGGCCGCCAACTGCGGCAGATGCGCATCTCGCGGTCGGTGGGCGGGGTCGAACTCGACGGTGACACCATCGACTTGCGGCGCCTCGACCCGGAGACGGCGGCCCGCTACACCGCCGTGGCCGAGCAGGCCCGCGCCTTCCCCGAGGATCGGGCGCCGGTGACCGAGCCGGGCGAGGAGTCCCGCTGGATCGTGGACCAACTCCCGGGTGAGCGTGCGGGGTTCGGCCAAGTCGACCGACGGTGGTCGCGCCGCGGTGGCGTCCTGGCACGGGGCCGCTTCCTGCAGATGACAGCCACGCACAACTTCCAGGAGCACGGCCCGATGCTCGACACGGTCCTGCGCGTCCAACCCGCGGACGGTACACCGCCGTTCGACCTCGCCCGGCGGCTGACCGTGCCGATGAACTACCTGGCGGTCCTGCACCGCACCCGCGAGGTGGTCCTCTACGCGGCCCCGGCCGGCACCTCGTACGTCGTCGACTGGACCCGCACCAACCTGCTCGCCGGCACCACCGCGGCCAAGGTCATCGCCCCCGACGGCCGTGAACTCCCCCTGACCGGACGCCCCGACGTGATCTGGTCCCTGATGAACCTGCTCGCCGCCCACGGCCGCTCCAACCCGACACCCGTCCTGGACCTCCGCAAGAAACGGATGAGCGCGGTCGCGCAACCCGCGCTGGAAGTACTACGGCGCGCCTCCCCGTCGCCCATCTCCAGTCCCGCCCCCAGCCCCGCCGCCTGATCGGTCCTCCGGCCCTGCCTCCGTCCGCCCGGCCACGCACCAGCCTGGACGCCCTCCGGTTTCGGTCAACCTGGTTCGCACGCATGACCCGGGCCGACAAAGATCGGAACACTCGGCAACGAGCCGCGGCCGGCAGTTGTGTTGATCCGGACGGCCGTCGACTCTGGAGACGGGGGCGTCCGCATGGGGCGGTTGTCCCGATGGCCGGGCGAAGGAGAAGCACATGGAAGAGCGCATGGAAGATCACGCGGGCGAGCACGTCGACGCACACACGGACGCCAGGGAGCGCATCGCGCAGGGCCTGCTCTACACCGAGAGCGACGCGATGTTCATGGCCGGGCGGCGCCGTACGGAGTTGCTGTACGAGTACAACCGGACCGCACCATCCGAGCCGGAACGGCGGGCCGAACTGCTCGGCCGGATACTGGGTTCGATCGGGAAGCGGAGCTCCATCGCCCCCACGTTCCAGGCCGCCTACGGCAGCAACGTCCATATCGGGGACGACTTCTTCGGCAACTTCAACCTCTCCCTCATCGACGACGTCGAGATCCGCATCGGCAACGGCGTCATGATCGCCCCGAACGTCACCATCACCACCACCGGCCACCCGGTCCACCCCGACCTGCGGCACGACTACAACCGCTTCTCCAAGCCGGTGACGATCGAGGACAAGGTGTGGATCGGCAGCAATGCGGTGCTGCTGCCCGGCGTGACGATCGGACGCGGCTCGGTCGTCGGGGCCGGCAGCGTCGTGACCCACGACATCCCGCCGATGGTGGTCGCCTTCGGCTCGCCCTGCCGGGTGGTCCGGCCGATCATAGGTGAGGATCTGACGCAGCGTTAACGTCCCTCCCGGCAAGGTGTGCCCCGCTTGCTGTCCTGGCACGCGTGTCCCCCCGCCGAAAGTCCGAGTAGGCCCACTAGGGATAGCGAACTGGCGGCCTGGCAACCTCACGTAGTCAACTGACGCGGACCGCACCCTGCGGATCGCGGAAATCGTGGTCCCTGTGCGTGTTCGCCTTGGGCTCAGCGGGAAAACTCCGGTGACGCACCCGGCTCCGTACACGATCATCGGTGGATGACCGACAACCCTGGCACGGATCAACGACTCCGCAGACTGACCGCCTGGCGCGGTGCGACGCGGGTACTCTCCCGCATCGCCGCAGAGCACCGGATAGGCGACCGGTTGGCCGACCTCGCCGCTTACGCGGGCAGCGTGTACGACGTGGACGACTGGGTCGACATGTACGGCGACGGCATCGTCGGGGAGTTGGAGCGGCGTACCGCCCGCACCCTGGGTATGGAGGCCGCCGTCTTCTTCCCCACCGGCACCATGGCCCAGCAGGTCGCACTGCGCTGCTGGGCGGGCCGCACCGGGAACCGCACCGTGGCCCTGCATCCCCGGTCGCACCCCGAGACGGACGAGCGGGGCGCCTTCTCGGCGGTGAGCGGGCTGCGTACCGTGCATCCGACGACCCAGCCCCGGTTGCCGACGGCCGACGAGGTCCGCGCTCTGGACGAGCCCTTCGGTGCGTTGATGCTGGAACTGCCGCTACGCGAGGCCGGTTTCGTACTGCCGACGTGGGACGAGCTGACGGACGTGGTGGATGCGGCCCGGGAGCGGGACGCGGTCGTGCACTTCGACGGGGCGCGGATCTGGGAGTGCACCTCGCACCTCGGCCGTCCTGTGCAGGAGATCGCGGCGCTCGCGGACAGCGTGTATGTGTCGTTCTACAAGTCGCTGGGCGGGATGTCGGGCGCGGCGCTGGTGGGACCGCAGTCGCTGATCGACGAGGCGAGGGCCTGGCGTCATCGCTACGGAGGAGATCTGTTCCACCAGTATCCGGCGGCGCTGAGCGCGCTGCTGGGGCTGGAGCGGGAACTGCCCCGGTTGCCGGACTATGTGGCGCACGCGAAGGTGGTCGCGGCGGCACTGGACAAGGGGTTCGAGTCGGCAGGGGTGCCGTGGTTCCGGGTGCATCCCGGGGTACCGCACATCCACCGGTTCCAGGTATGGCTGCCGTACGCCCCTGCCGTGCTGACGGAGGCCGCGGTACGGCTGGCCGAGGAGACGGGGACGACGCTGTTCCACCGGTGGTTCGCGGCCCCCGGGGGACCGCCGGACATCGCGGTCACCGAAGTGACGGTGGCGGCCGAGGGGCTGGAGTGGACAGCGGAGGACGTGATGGCGGCAGTGACCGCGTTCACCAGTCGGCTGCCTGAGAGCTCTTGACGGAACGCGAGTCGATGCTGCAACAGGTCCCGGGTCGGATACGGGTGCTGGACCGGTAGGCGTGGCGCGGGCCACGCTGTGGCAGCCGAACGCTTCTTCCGAATGCTGGCGTACTTCCGCTGTCCGGTCGCCCCGACGGTCCAACGGGCCGGTCCGCAGCGCCGCAGCGCGGCGGAGAGGCGCTCACCGGGTGCTTCTACCCTGTGGGCGAGGGCCGTGGCGGCTCCAGGCGCGTACGGCGGGAGAGGGCGGTGCCGCCTTCGACCTCCGGGTACGGCAGTTGGACGCGCTGCGGATCACGGACACCGGCGTCGGCGCCGGAAGCAGGAGGGCATCGTGACAGAGGGCACCATGACAACCGACAGCCGGATCATCGTGGTCGGCGAGAGCCTCGTCGACCTGGTGTGGCGGACCGGCACGGACACCGTTCGCCCGGCCCCCGGCGGCAGCCCCGCCAACGTGGCCATCGGCCTGCATCGGCTCGGCCGCCCGGTCACGCTGATCACCTGCTGGAGCGACGACCCGCCCGGCACGCTCGTGGCGGAGTACCTGACCGGCACCGGCCTCGACGTGCTCCGCGCGCCGAGCGCCTCCGGGCGCACCACGGTCGCGCTGGCGTACGTGGACGAGGCGAGCGGGTCGGCGACCTACGACTTCCTCGCCTCCTGGGCGCCGGACCGCATCCCGGTGGGGGAGGACACCGCGCTGCTGCACACCGGTTCGCTGGCCGTCGTGGTCGAACCCGGCGCGGAGCAGGTGCTGGCCGCCTGCCGGGAACTGCACGGCCGGCCGGGCCGCGCGGTCGCGGTGGACCTCAACGTCCGCCCCGCGGTGCAGCCCGACCGCGCCGTCTACCGCAAGGCGGTGGAGCGGCTCGCCGGCGTCGCCGACGTGGTCAAGGCCAGCGACGAGGACCTCGGCTGGCTGTGGCCGGACCAGGACCCGGCCGTGTCCGCCCGCGCGCTGCTCGGCCACGGGCCGCGGCTGGTGGTGCTGACCCGCGGCGCGGCGGGCGCCACCGGGTTCACCGCCGGGGCCGAGGTCTCCGTACCCGCGCCGAAGGTGACGGTGGCCGACACCATCGGTGCCGGCGATGCCTTCCAATCCGCCCTGCTGGCCGGCCTGTTCGGCCCGCACCCCGACGGCGCGACCGGCGTACGGCTGCCGGCCGGGGCGCCGGAACTGGAACGCATCCTGCGGGAGTGCGTCGTGGCCGGCGCGCTCGCCGCGACCCGTCCCGGCGCCCAGCCACCGACCGCGGAAGAGCTGCGCGAGGCGACCGCGGCTTTCTAGTGCCGTGACCGGCAAGGTTTGCCCGGTAGGCGAGGTGTGATCGGCTACGGCGCCGGCGCGGCCGGCGCGGCCGGCGCGGGGTCGGGGCCGGGCAGGCGGGCGGCGGAGAGGGCCGCCGTGGTGGCGGCCGCGAGCGCGTCGAGGTAGCCGGCCGGGCGCTTGGTGCGGATCATCACCAGGCGCCAGTACAGGGGACCGATGGCGAGGTCGAGCGCGAGGTCCACGTCGGTGTCGGCGGCCAGCTCGCCGCGCTCGATCGCGTTGCCGACCACCACGGCCGCCACCGCGCGCTGGGTGTCGCGCATGGCGGCGTGCGCGGCGAGCGCGATGTCGGGGTTGCGGGCGGCCTCCGCGAGCAGGTCCGGGACGATCTGGGCGGCGAGCGGGTGCTCCAGCAGCCGCGCGGTGACCCCCACCAACTGCCTTACGTCGCCCAGGAGTGTGCCCGTGTCGGGGGCGGGCATGCCGTGCACCGCGAGGGCGGACACCACGTCGAGGACGATCGGCAGTTTCGAGGGCCAGCGCCGGTAGATCGCGGCCTTGCCCACCCCGGCCCGGCGGGCGATGCGCTCGATCGACATCCGCCCGTAGCCCACGGCGGCCAGCTCGTCGAAGACGGCGGCGCGAATGGCGTCCGTCACCCCCTCGCGGAGCACGGCGGCGCCGGCCGGGGGACGACGGGGCTTCGATTCCATACCTTGAGCATAGCGTCACGACGGAACGGTTGCGTTCCGTTGCAGCGGTCGCCTAGAGTCTGTGGTGCGACGGAACGGTGTCGTTCCGTTGTGTCTCGTTTCGTTCGGTTTCCCTTCGTTCCGTCCCGCGTGCGCCACACCACCCGCGACACGTCGGCGGGGGTCCGGCGATTCGCTCCTCCGGTTGAAAGCGCCCTCTATGACACAGCGCCTCGCCCCCGTGCACGAACCACCGGCCCAAGCCATGAGCCCCGCCGAACTCGCCGCGATGTACGGCTTGTCGGTCAGTGGTGCTCGGCCCGGGTTGGTGGCTTATACCCGTCAGTTGTGGGGTCGTCGACATTTCATCAACGAGTTCGCGAAGGCGCGGACGGCGGCGCAGTACACGCAGGCGCGG
>NZ_JACEGK010000374.1:0-7922 GCF_056859195.1 Streptomyces sp. NH27 | reverse complement strand
GGTGAAGCCGCACGCCTTGCAGCTGTAGTCGTAACGGGGCATGCCCACAGGGTAGCCGGAGCGGCGGGCGGGGTCGGCGTTCATCCACAGGTAACCCGGGTGACGCCGAATGCCCGCCCGGGCGTGGCATCTTTCCGGCCATGGACGCCGCTCCCCTCGACGCGCTGGAAGCGCTCTTCCTCGGCGCAGGTGCCGACCAGTACCTCGGCGAGGACGTCACTCATCAGGCCCAGCACATGCTGCAGGCCGCGGCACTCGCCGAGGCCGACGGTGCCCGGCCCGCGCTGGTGGCCGCGGCGCTGCTGCACGACATCGGCCACTTCCACGGCACCGTCAGCGGCGAGGAGTGGCTGAAAGGCACCGACAACCGGCACAGCCACGCGGGCGCGGACCGGCTCGCCGCGTGGTTCGGCCCCGACGTGACGGAGCCGGTACGGCTGCACGTGGCGGCCAAGCGCTACCTGTGCCGCGCCGAACCCGGCTACCACGACAGGCTGTCCGCCGAGTCGGTGCGGACCCTGGCGCTCCAGGGCGGCCCGATGACGGTCGCGGAGGCGCGGGCGTACGAAGCCGGGCCGTACGCCCGCGACGCGGTGACGCTGCGCCGCTGGGACGAGCGGGCGAAGGACCCGGCCGCGCGGGTGCTGTCCTTCGCCCACTACCGCCCGCTGCTGGAGGCGCTGCTCACGCCCGCGGCGCCGGCCTCGTAACGCACCCCGGCCGGGCCCCGGACGGCCCACGACGGCCGCCGCCTCACCGCTTCCGGGCCAGCGTCGTGCCGTCGGCGACCGTCAGCAGCACGTCGTCGACCCGCTCGTCGGCCCGCACCCGGTCGTTGAACTCCCGGATCGCCGCCGCTCCACCGCTCTTGCCGAGGTCGGTGACGTCGCCGTGGTAGAGGGTGTTGTCGACCACGAGGAGGCCGCCGGGGTTCATCCGCGGCACCAGCTCCTCCCAGTAGTCGATGTAGGACCCCTTGTCGGCGTCGAGGAAGACCAGGTCGATCCACGGGCCTTCCGGCAGTGCCCGCAGCGTCTCGATGGCCGGCGCGATCCGCAGGTCGATCCGGTCCGCGACGCCCGCGTCCGCCCAGGCCGCGCGCCCCACCGAGGTCCACTCCTCCGAGATGTCGCAGGCGGTGACCCGGCCGCCTTCCGGCAGCGCCATCGCCATCGCCAGCGTCGAGAAGCCGGTGAACGTGCCGACCTCCACGATCTGGCGGGCGCCGGTGAGCCGGACCAGGAACGACAGCAACGGGCCCTGCTCCTGCGCCGTCTGGAGCCCGGCGTCGTCCGCGAACCGGCGGTGCGTGGTGTCCACCAGCGCGCGCTGTACGGGGCTCAGCGGCGGGTTGTGCGCCAGGACATATGCGTACAGCTCCGGGGTGAGCTGCGGGTTCTTCGTCTCGTACAACGTCTTCTCCAGTGAACGGTGCGAAACTCCGGCCTGACCTAGGCTGACCGGATGCTCGTCGATGATGTGGTCGCCATGGTGCCCAGCATTCCAGGTCGCAGAACGCTGCTCGGGTTGGCGGGCCCGCCCGCCGCCGGAAAATCGACGCTCGCACAGCGGCTGGTCAGCGGCGTGAACAGCCGGCTCGGCGCGGACACCGCGGCGTACGTGCCGATGGACGGATTCCACCTGTCCAACGCCCAGTTGGACCGGCTGGGGCTGCGCGGACGCAAGGGCGCGCCCGAGACGTTCGACGTCGACGGGTACGTACACCTGCTGCGCCGGCTGCGGGCGATACGTGAACGGCCCGTCTACGCACCCGGGTTCGATCGGCGACTCGACGAGCCGGTCGCCGCCGGGCTGGTCGTCCCCGCCGCCGTGCGCCTCGTCGTCACGGAGGGGAACTACCTGGCCGACGACGGGGCCGGCTGGTCCGAGGTCCGCGACCTCCTCGACGAGCTCTGGTACGTGGACACGCCCCGGCGGCTGCGCGAACGCAGGTTGCTGCACCGGCACGTACGGGATGGGCGCTCCCAGAACGAGGCGATCGCCTTCATCGCCGACAGCGAACGCCCCAACGCCCGCCGGGCCGAATCCGGCCGCGCCCACTGCTCCCGCGCCATCACCGCGGAACGCGGCGCGTAGGCCGGCTCCCCACGACCCCGCGACCGGCCGCCCCCGCACCGCAAGGTCCGCGAACTCACGCGAACAGGCGGCCCGGGCGGGCCCGTTACTCCTCCAACCGGGCGAGGATGCGGTGGAGGATCTCCTCGCCCGCGGCCACTCCGCCGGAGGCGATCGCGGTGACGTGGGGAGCCGTCCACCCGGTGTCGGCGAGCTCGCCGTGCGCGGGGGTCCAGCCGGCGTCGGCGGCGAGAAGAAGGTCGGCGTCCAGGAGTGAGTCCCCGGCGGCGAGCACCTCGTGCGCACCGGTGCGCCGCACCACCTCCGCGAGGGCCGCGGACTTGCTGAGCGGCTTGGGCACGGCATAGATCTTGCGCCCCTGGAGCGAGACGGTCCAGCCGCGTTCGTCGGCCCAGGCCGCGAGCTCCTTGACCCACCCGACGGGCAGGCGGTCCCGGTCCACCACGAGATACGCGAACAACTCCTCGGCGATCCGCTCCTTGCGCAGCCACTCCGGGTCCGCGGTCGCGGCGAGGTGCGCCCGCACCTCGGCGAGCGGCGCGCATCCGTCGGCGAGCCTGCGCCGCATCTCGTCGTTCCAGTCGTGGTCGGTGCGCCCGTCGACCAGCAGGTGTCCGCCGTTCGCGCAGATCGCGTAACGCGGCACCCGCCCGGGCAACTTGATCCGCCGGTACTGCTTGCGGGTACGGGTGGTGGCGGGCACGAACCGTGCGGTGTCGGCGAGTTCGACCAGCATCCGCCCGGCGGCCTCGGTGAGGTAGGACAGCGGCCTGGCCTCGTGGACCTCGACGCACAGCAGCCGGGGGGCGTGCTCGTCGGGCATGGTCAGGCCCAGCGCGGCGGCGGAGTAGACGAGGGTGCGGTCGAGGTCGCTGGCGACCACGGTCCGGTGGTGCGTGGGCATCGGTGCGCGGCTCACTTCGCGGTCACCGCCTTGCCGTCCACGCCGGTCGCGCCGCGCGTGAAGTGCGGGTGGATCAGGCCGACACAGGAGTACGGCAGGTCGTCCACCTCCTCGACGGGTACGCCACGTTGCGCGGCGAGCAGTCGTACGTGGTCCAGGTCGGCGCCCGCCCCGCGCTTGGCGAGGATCTTCCACGGCACCCGGCGCAGCAGCACCCGGGTGGTCTCGCCGACGCCGGGCTTGACCAGGTTGACGTCGCCGATGCCGTACCGCACGCTGATCCGCTCCACTGCCGCCCAGCCCGCCCAGGTCGGAAGGCGGTCCTGCGCGAGAAGCGACTTGACGTCCTCCGCGACACCGTCGGCGACCGTGTCGAAGGCGGCGGCGACGGTGTCGAGGAAGAGCGCGGAGACGTCGGCGCCGAGCAGGTCGCGGTAGAACTTCGCGCCGTGGAAGTCCTGCGGGCCGATCAGCCCCTCGCGCAGCACCGTGCGGGAAATCAGCCCGGAGACAGTGGAGTTGAGGCAGGCGGAGGGGATCAGGAAGTCGTCGCGGGTGCCGTAGGTCCGTACGCAGCCGCCCGGGTCGGCGAGGACCGCGATCTCCGGGTTGAACCCCGGCTTCCCCGAACCCGAACCCGAACCCGATCCCGAACCCGGCTGCTGCGCCGACGCGTCGGCGAACTCGGCCACGGCCGCGGCCAGTTCACGGGTGATCGCGCCCTTCCCGGTCCAGCCGTCGACGAACACCACGTCGGCCGGGTCGTGGTGGGCGGCCAGCCAGCGCAGCGCGTTGGCGTCGATGCCGCGGCCGCGGACGATGGAGACCGCGTAGTGCGGCAGCCGCAGCCCGTGGGCGTGCTGGGCCCAGCGGCGCATCAGCACGCCGACGGGGGTGCCGGCGCGGGCGAGCGAGACCAGTACGGCGTCCGGTCCGCGCTCGGCCAGCACGAGTTCGGTGACGGTGCCGACCGCGCGGGCGATCCGCTGCGCCGAGCCGTCCAGCGCGGAGCGGAACAACTCCTGGTACTCCGCGGTGGGTTGGTACTCCACCGGCAACGACTCGGCGTAGTGCGCGCCGCCGCTCTGGATGGCCTCCTCGCGCTCCTCGGTGGGTGCCTCCAGCTCGACGTCGGAGAGGTCCTTGAGCAGCCAGCCCACCTCCTCGGGCGCATAGGAGGAGAACTCCGGGCCCCGCAGCGGCTCGGCCAGGCCGTAGGGCTCGACGGGGCCGTCCGAGGTCGGGGCCTGGGCCTGCGGGGCCTGGGCGGCATCCCGGGCGTCCTGCGGGGCACCCTGCGCGGCGCTCGAACCGCTCGGGCTGGTCGTCGGGCTCATCGTGTGCGTGATTCCGTTCGGTCGGTAGGACGGCACCACCGCGAGCAGTACCGGGTCGGCGGCGGCGGCCAGCCGGTCCAGCAGCCCGCCGGGGGCGTGCAGGGCGGCGGTGTCGCCGGTGGTGTCCACCACGCACACCACCGCGTCGAACCCGCGCACGTTGTACGCGAACCGGTCCATGCTGCCCGCGTCGGTCGGGTCGTCGTGGGCGGGGAACGCGATCCGGTTGCGGATGGCGTACCCCGGGTCGTCGACGGCCAGTACCGGGGAGCGGGTGGTGGTGGAGTAGCGGACGGCGGCCGGGGCGTGCCCCGGCGCCGAGGTGCGCGCCCGTTCCTCCAGGGTGTCCTGGAGCGCCTTGGCCAGCCGCAGGGGCGCGTACATCAACTCCTCGTTGCCGAGGACGAGGACGCGCTCCGCGGACGGCGGCAGTGCGTCGGCGAGTCGGCCGCCCATCGCGGGCAGCGCGTCCGCCAGCCGCGCGGCGTGGACGGGCAGGAAGCCGTGCCGCCCGCCGTCGGGCAGCCCCTCGGGCCACTCCAGCGGCACCCGGTGTATTCGGCCACGGCCGTCGGGAGCCGCAGGAGCGGCGGGCACGGTGGACTCCTCGTCCGCGGCCGTGTGCGCGGCGACCAGCGCCTGGCCCTTGCCGAGCACGCCGTCGGGGAGGCCGACCGTCCCCGTGGCCAGGGCGACCACGTCGATGCGCGCGGGCAGTTCGGCGGCGACGGCGCTCAGCGCGTCACGGTCGGCGGCCGAGCGCATGTCGGTGAGCGCCACGACGACGTAGTGCTCGCGCGGGTGGAGGGCGTGCAGTGCCGCGATGGTGTTGCGGATGGTGCGGCCGGTGGAGAACTCGTCGTCGACCAGCACGAGCGGGCCCGGCGCGGTCAGCAGCGCGGGCTCCTCGGGCAGCAGCAGGTGCGAGGTGGCGTGGCTGTGCTCCTCCTCGAACCCGCCGTGCGGGGTGAGGCCGGGCACCGCGCGGCGGGTGGAGTGCAGGTAGGGCGCGAAGCCGATGCCGTCGGCGACCGCGTGGCCCAGCCCGGTGGCGGTCTCGGCGTATCCGAGCACGACCGCGCGCCGCGCCTCGGCCGCCCCCAGCAGGTCCCGCACCCGCCGGCCGAGCGCGTAGGCGTACCCGTAGACGGTGCGGGGGTCCTGCGGGATGTGCTTGCCGAGCACGTGGGAGACGAGCAGGTGGGCCCGCTTGGGGTTGCGCCGCAGCGCCAGGCCGACGAGGTCGGTGAGGCCGTCGCCGTGCAGGGTGACGCCGAGGCGGTCGGCGACCCACTGCCCGGTCCAGGGCGCGTTCGTTGGCATCAGGCGGGTGTCCTTACGTACGGGGGGTTGGGCACCGGTCAGGAGGACGGCAGGCTCGCGGCGAGCAGTTCCACGAAGCCGACGTCCTCGCGGGCGACGCCGAAGACCTCGGCGCGGCGCAGGGTGCGTTCGGCCCAGGCGCGGTGTGGCTTCACCTCGTTCATCTTGTTGGTGTAGGCGGAGCGGAGCACCCCGCCGCCGCTGCGGTCCTGGTGCAGGATGTCGGCGGCGTCGCAGAACTCCTCGTGGGTGACGACGCTCAGCGCGTTGACGACCGGCACATGGCTGGGGTGGATGCAGGTCTTGCCCTGCAGGCCGTTGGCCCGGTCCAGTTCGATCTCGCGCAGCAGGCCGTCCATGTCCTGCTGGATGAGGGCGTCGCGCAGGTCCTCGGCCTCGGGCGTGAACGGGCTGCGGCGCAACTGGGGCTTGAACATCCGCTCGTGGTGCCGGAAGTACTCCCACACCGGGCCGGTGACGACGAAGCCGCTGCCGTCGGCGCGGCCGAGCACGTTGACCACGTCGGCGATGACGGAGGCGACGATCTGGACGTCGTACGCGGTCATCGCGGGCGCCCGGCGCAGGCCGTAGGAGGAGCAGAAGTCGGTGACGCCCAGCCGCAGCGCGAGCACCCGGTCGCGGTACTTGTCGACGGTGCGGGATATCCCGTAGAGCGTCTCCACCCGGCTCTCCAGGTGCAGCAGCTCCGGGGACTCCAGGACCGGCATCGCGAGCAGCCGCCGCCCCGAGGCGCTTGCCGCGGTGCTGATCGCTTCGAGGAAGGGGACGCCGGTCTCCTCGGTGAACTTGGGCAGTACGAATCCGGACAGCAGCCGTACGCTGTCGCCGAGCCGGTGCACCAGGTCGGTGATCTGGGCCGGGGTGCGGACCCGGATGAACAGCAGCGGCAGCGCCTGCTCGGCGCCGGGGCGGGCGGCGAGGTCGGCGAACTGCCGGACCAAATTGGCCTCGCCGGCCTCCACATCGCTGTCGTCGATGGAGTCCTCCAGGCACAGCACCATGGAGACCACGCCGCGGGCGGCCTGCTTGAGCACATCGTCGGCGAGGTGCGGCCGGGTGGCCGGACTGTAGAGCGTGGCGCCGAGGGCGGTCGCGAGGACGCGCACAGGGGAGCCGGAAGTGAACTCCTGGGGTTCCCGGTGGAAGAGTTCACCTCTGAGATCCGAGGCAAGGTGTCCGAAGTGTCGCATACGCCCCCTTTCAGAGTCGCCGCCGTGAGAGCTGGAGTCAATCGCGTGGCCGATTATCGTACGTGTGCCCGTGGCGCAAAGGTTCCCGCAACGCGTGACAAACAGGTAACCGGCTCCGGTCCACCAGACGTCCGCCCCCGCGCGTCACGCACCCAGGACGCACCCCACACGCGCCCCACGTGCACCGCGCCCGCCCCTCGCCCGCGCTCCGCACGCGGGCCGCCCACAGTCCGTCCGCGGTCCGCCCACCCGCCGGAGCGGAACCCCGCACCCCGCTCGCGGCCCGCGGCGTTGTGGGCCGCCCCGCCGGACGGGCAGGATGGCGGTCATGACGCACGTGATGGTGAAGGGCTCGAACATCCCGCTGGACGCCTCGGGCATCCGGGCGGTGCTCCGCTGGAGCCCGGCGCCGACCGCTCCCGACGTGGACGCCTCCGTGCTGCTCGTCGGCATCGACGGCCGGGTGCGCTCGGACGCGGACTTCGTCTTCTACAACGCCCCCCGGCACCCGTCGGGCCTCGCCCGGCACCTGCCGAAGCAACGCGTCCCCGAGGGCCTCACCGACACCGTGGAGGTGGACCTGGCCGCGCTCGACCCCCACGTGGACCGGGTGGTGCTCGCCGCGTCCTGCGACGGCGGGCCGTTCCGGCTGGTGCCCGGCCTCGCGCTGGCGCTCTACGACACGGCCGGACCGCAGCACGCCGCCCCGCTGGCCACCTTCGACGTGGTGCCCGACACCGGCCAGGAAACCGCCCTGATCTGCGGCGAGTTGTACCGCAAGGGCGCCGGCTGGAAGTTCCGCGCACTCGGCCAGGGATACGTCTCCGGCCTGGTCGGCCTCGCCACGGAGTACGGCATCGCGGTCGACGACGGCGACCCCGACTCCGCCGCGCCGGGCCCGCACGATTCGCCCCAGGGCCCCACCGCCGCCGCAGGACCCACCGCGGCGATGCCCGCGCCCGGACCCACCGGCGGCTGGACCGCGGCCGCAGGACCCGCCGTGGTCGCCCCGGAGCCCTCCGGCGTCTACGGCTACCCCCTCCCGGCACC
>NZ_JACEGK010000373.1:0-7984 GCF_056859195.1 Streptomyces sp. NH27 | reverse complement strand
CCACGGTACGGACCCGGGGCCAGGTGAGCGCGTCCTCCTCGGTGACGCCGAGGTCGGCGCGCAGGTCGGCCTCGCCCAGCGCGAGACCGCGCACCGCGGGGTCGGCGGTGGCGATGGCGAAGGCGTTCTCCAGGCCGAGCGCCGATTCGAGCAGCGGGTAGAGCCCAGGCACGGCCGCGCCGGTCCCGGCCAGGTCGCGGTGGAGTTCCCGTACGGACGTCACGTCACCGGGCCCGGTGACTTTCGGCAGTCGCAGCCCGCCGAGGCCCGGCAGTCCGGCCAGCGCCGCGAGGTCCGCCGCGAACAGCGGGCCGTCGAGGGCGTTGACGCGTACGTGCACCCTGGCCGGCCCCGACCCCGGCCCCGGCACCCGGGCGGCGAGCAACTCGGCGGTGGCGGCCCGCGCGTACTCCTTGCGGGCCGGGGAGACCGCGTCCTCCAGGTCGATCAGGACCACGTCCGCGCCCGATCGCAGCGCCTTCGCGACCACGTCGGGGCGGTCGCCCGGGGCGTACAGCCAGGTCAGGACCGCGTCGTCGGTACCGGCGCGGTCGGTGCCGGCCGGGGCGGGCCCGGTGGAGGCGCCCGTCGCGCCGTGGGTTCCGGTGCCGGCGCTCACAGCGCGCCCTCCGCCCGCAGTGCGGCGATCTCCGGCCCGTCCAGGCCGAGTTCGGTGAGGACGGCATCGGTGTCCGCGCCGTGCGGGCGGCCGGTCCAGCGGATCGCGCCAGGCGTGCCCGACAACCGGAACAGTACGTTCTGCATCCGCATCGGCCCCAACTCCGCGTCGTCCACCGACGCTACGGTGCCGAGCGCGCCGTACTGCGGATCGGTCATCACATCCCGCACGTCGTAGATCGGCGCGACCGCGGCCTGGGCCCTCTCGAAGGCCGCGACCACTTCGGCCCGGTCGTGCCCGGCTATCCACGTGCCGACGGCGGTGTCGATCTCGTCGGCGTGCGCGGCCCGCCCGGTACCGGTGGCGAACCACGGCTTCTCGATCAACTCCGGCCGCCCGACCAGCCGCATCACCCGCTCGGCAATCGACTGCGCGGAGGAGGACACCGCCAGCCACGCCCCGTCGGCGGTCCGGTAGGTGTTGCGCGGCGCGTTGTTGGTGGAACGGTTGCCCATCCGGGGCTGCACGTAGCCGAGTTGGTCGTACCAGATCAGCTGCGGGCCGAGCACCGCGAGCATCGGCTCGATGATCGCCATGTCGACCACCTGGCCCGAGCCCGTACGATCCCGGCCGGCCAGCGCGGCCATCACCGCGTACGCGGTGGCGAGCGCGGCGACGGAGTCGGCGAGGCCGAACGGCGGGAGCGTGGGCGGGCCTTCGGGCTCGCCGGTCGCCGACGCGAACCCGCTCATCGCCTCGGCGAGCGTGCCGAAGCCGGGCCGCGCGGAGTACGGGCCGAACTGCCCGAACGCCGTCACCCGCGCCAGCACCAGCCGGGGGTTCGCCGCGGACAACTGCTCCCAGCCCAGGCCCCAGCGCTCCAACGTGCCCGGCCGGAAGTTCTCGATGATGACGTCGGCGGACGCGGCGAGCTTGAGCAGCACGTCCCGCCCGCCGGGCGTCGACAGGTCGAGCGTGATGTTGCGCTTGTTGCGGCCGAGGTGCTTCCACCACAGGCCCACGCCGTCCTTGCTCGGGCCGTGGCCGCGCGACGGGTCGGGCTTGCGCGGATGCTCCACCTTGACCACGTCGGCGCCGAAGTCCCCGAGGAGGGTCGCCGCACTGGGCCCCGCGAACAGCGTGGCCAGGTCCAGGACCCGCATGCCCTCCAACGGGCCGCCGGCGGGCGGCGTTTCGGGCGACGCGGGTGACGGTTCGGTGCGCGGCGGCGGCACGGCGGGACCGGTGGCCGAGCCTGCGGCCGTAACCGTATCGGCGGAAGCGGGGAGTTGGTCGTCGGGGCGGGTACTGCGAGTACTGGGGTGGTGCATGGGAGCTACCTCGGCTTCTTCAACGTGCTTCGGCGTCCGGCGGATTCGCCGGGGTGCCGTTCATCGCTCGTCCGGTCGTCGGTGGGCGGTCGTCGCTCGTCCGGTCGTCGGTGGGCGTTGGGCGCTGGTCGGTCGGGCGGCGGTCGCCCGGCGCATCGGTCAACGGCATTGGTTCACCCCGGAGTCGGTCCGTCGGGCCGCCCGGACGCGGACGTACCGCCCGCGGCCCTCGCGTCGATCTCCGCGCGCTCCGGCATCGAGGACGACGCGCCCTCGCGCTCCACCGACAGCGCGGAGGCGGCCGTCGCCCACTCCAGCGCCACCGGCATCGGCCGGCCCTCGCCGAGCGCGACCGCCAGCGCGCCCACGAAGGTGTCGCCGGCCGCGGTGGTGTCCACCGCCTTCGCGGGACGGGCCGGCACGGCCAGCGGTTCGCGGCCGCGGGCGGCGTACAGGCAGCCCGCCGCGCCGAGCGTCACCACCACCTCGGGCACCGCCTCAAGTAGCGTGCGGGCGGCGGCGCGTGGGTCGGTCCGGCCGCTGAGCGCGGCGGCCTCGTGCTCGTTGGGCACCAACAGGTCGGTGACCGCGAGGAGTTCGTCCGGCAGCGGCTGGGCGGGCGCCGGGGTGAGCACGGTCCGGACACCGTGCCGGTGGGCGGCCCGCGCACCCGCCAGCACACCGTCCAGCGGCAGTTCGAGCTGGAGCAGCAGCGCGCCGGCCGCCGCGATGACGTCCTCGTCGCCGTCGGCGAGGCCGGTCACCGTGCCGTTCGCGCCCGGCACCACCACGATCGCGTTGTGGCCCTCGCCGTCGACCACGATGTGGGCGATGCCGCTCGGGCCGGGCACGGTGCGCAGTGGGCCGGTGCCGACCCCGGCGCCGTCGAGGGCGGCGCGCAGCCGCGGCCCGAAGTCGTCGTCGCCCACCGCGCCGATGAACGTCACCGCGCCGCCCGCCCGCGAGGCCGCGATCGCCTGGTTGGCGCCCTTCCCGCCGGCCACGGTGCGGAACGCCTCCCCGGTGACGGTCTCGCCGCGCGCGGGCGCCACCCGGGTGTACGCCGCCAGGTCCATGTTGGCGCTGCCCAGGACCACGATGCCGGCCCGGCCGGGCGGCGGGGCGCCGCGGCGCCCAAGGCGCGCAACGTGCCCGGAAGGAACGGTCGGATCGGTGCTCATCGGGTGCCTTCCTCGGGGGTGCCCTGTGCGGGGGCGTGGCGCGCGGGTGCGTCGTGCTCCCGCGGGTTCGGGCCGGACGGCAGGACGGCCAGCGCGGCGGTGCGGCGGGCGAGGGCGTCGAAGCCGATGCCGTCGAACCCGCCGACCGTGCTGGCCAGCCGGTTCTGCAGCGGGCCGGTCCACTCGCCGGGCAGCGCGGCGGCCGAACCGGCCAGCAGCCCGGTGACGGACCCGGCCGTCGCGCCGTTCGAGTCGGTGTCCCAACCACCCGACACCACACGGCAGATGGAGCCGGCGAAGTCCCCGTCGGCGTGGGTGAGGGCCGCCGCGAGCAGCGCCGCGTTGGGCAGCACGTGCACCCAGTGGTGGCCGCCGAACCGCCGGTGCAGTTCGTCCACGACGACGGCGAACCCCTCCGCCGTACCCGACGGCTCGGCGCCGGCGAGGTCGATGCCGAGCCGGACCGCCTCGGCCAGCCGCGACGCGCGCGGCACCACCTGGAGCCCGGCCGCCAGGCACGCGTGCACGTCGGTGCCGCCGCCGGCCGCCCGCGCCACCATCGCGGCGGCGAACATCGCGCCGTACACGCCGTTCGCGGTGTGGCTGAGCACGGCGTCGCGCCACGCCTCGTCCGCCGCCGCGGCCGGGTCACCCGGGCGGGTCCAGCCGAAGACGTCCGCGCGGATCAGGGCGCCGATCCACTCCCGGAACGGGTTGCGCCATGTCGCGGTCCGCGGCGGTTCCAGTCCTGCCAGCAGGTTCCGGTACGCGATCCGCTCGGCGGTGAAGGTACGGCCCGCGGGCAGCTCGTCCAGCCACAGCTGCGCCACGTCCCGAGTGCGGAAGCCGTGGCCGTGGGCCTCCAGCAACAGCAGCCCCAGCAAGGGGTAGTTGAGGTCGTCGTCCTCGGGCATCCCGTCGATGTTCTCGGCGAGCGAGGTGGGGCGGCTGCGGCGGTTCCACGGGTGGCGGGCGGCGATCGCCGGGTCCAGGCCCACCTCGGTGAAGTAGCCGCGCAGCGGCCAGTTGCCGGTCGACACGGCGATCGCCCGGATGCCGTCGAGTGGCAGTTTCTCCACCGGCTTGCCCAGCACGCACCCCGCGGCCCGCCCGAGCCAGCCCGCCTCCAGCCGCTCGGCCAGCTCCGTCGGCCGCTCGACCCGCGCGACGGCGGGCGGCGCGCCCGTGGCCGCGTGGATACCGGCCAGATCCGTCGGCTCCTGCTCGGCCAACGGCGGGCGCTGCCTGGCCAGTTCGTCCAGTAGCGCCTGCGCGAGCGCCCGCAGCTCCGGGTCCGCGGGCCCGGGCGACGCCCCGGCCCGCTCCGGCGCCAGGTGCCCGCCGGCGGCCAGCCACCGCCCCCGCACATCCGCCGTGGCCCGCCCGTCCTCCCCGGCCTGCCGCAGCTCGTGCCCCACCAGGTCCTCCGCCTGCACCCACGTCAGCCGCAACGGTTCCTCGCCCGCCGGGTCGGCCACGGCATCGCGCCCGCCGCCAACTTCAGCGGCGCCCGGCCCGGGGAGCGGCAACAGCCCCGGGCCCTTTGTGGGTTGCGGCCTCATCGCACCTCCGCCAGGGCCGCGAACGCGGCCTCGTGGGCGCGGCGGCGGGCCGTGTCGAGCGCGAAGACCTCGCGGGCGACGGCGGTGAGATCGGCCGCGGGAGCGTGCAGGTCGAGGCGGCTGGCGCGGGCCACCTCGTCGCTCCACCCGGCCGGAACCGCACCGGTGCCGCCGAGTGCCCCGGCGATCGCGCCGCTCATCGTCGCGATGGAGTCGCAGTCGCGGCCGTAGTTGACCGAGCCGAGCACGGCCGGTTCGTACGCCCCGCCCGCGATCAGCAACATGCCGAGCGCGACCGGCAGTTCCTCGATGGCGTGCAGCCGCGAGGGCCGGCGGGCACCGAGCGAGGGCTCGCGGTAGCGCGGCCCGACCGTGTCGAACGGCGCCACCGCCTCGCGCAGCGGCACCAGCGCCTCCTCCCAGTCGTCGAAGTCGGCGGCCCGCTCGCACACCGCCTCTATCGCGGCACGGGTACCGTCCTTGGCGAGGGCGAGCGCGGTCTCGACCACGGAGGCGGCGGTGGCGTCCGGCGCGAACGCCGCGGCGACCGCGGCGGCGAACACCCCGGCGGCCTCCCGCCCGTACGACGACTGGTGCGGCGCGGCCACCTCCAGCGCCTCGATGTACGCGGCCGCCGGGTTGCCGGCGTTGACCGCGCCGACCGGCGCCATGTACATCGCGGCGCCGCAGTTGACGATGTTGCCGACGCCCGCCTCGCGCGGATCGACGTGGCCGTAGTGCAGCCGCGCCACGATCCACTTCTCGGCGAGGAAGATCCGCTGGAGCGGCAGCGCCTCCGCCTCCAGCTCGGGAATCCACCGCGGCGTGCCGATCAGGTCGGGCACGAGGTGGTCGGCCACGCTGTACGCGTCGAGGTGGTCGCGGACCTTGGCGTAGACCCGCACCAGGGCGTGCGTCATGAGAGTGTCGTCGGTGACGTGCCCGTCGCCCTTGTGGTACGGCGCGATCGGCCGCGCGGTGCGCCACTCGTCGTAGAACGGGCCGACGATGCCCCGTACCCGGCCGCCGTGCCGCTCCGTGATCTGCTCGGGCGTCCAGCCCTCGACCGGGCCGCCGAGGGCGTCGCCGACAGCGGCGCCGACGAGGCAGCCGGTGATGCGGTCCTCAAGCGTGAGTTTCATTGCTTCCGGGTCCTTCCGTGACAGGGGAATGGGGGTCGGCGGCGGTCGGCGGTGCGGTGGGTGACGGGATGCCGGGCGAGGTGAACGGGGCGGGGCGCGGCGTGGCGTTCGGCACGCCAGGCGACGAGGCGTACGGCACGCCGTACGGATCGGGCTCCGGCTCGACACCGGCCAGCCGCCCGGCCAGGTCCACCAGGTCGGTGCCCACCAACCGGGGCAGCGCGCAGCCGGGCAGGGTCCGGCACGCCTCCCGCCAGGAGACGGGCAGCGCGGTGGCGCCGCCGAGCGCACCGGCCAGGGCGCCGGCCAGCGCGGGCGCGGAGTCCGCCACCCGGGACAGGCAGGCCGCGGCCGGCACCGCCTGGTCCACCGCGCCGTCGGCGGCCAGCACCAGCGCGAGCGCCACCGGCACGGTCTCCGCGGCGGCGATGCCGTAGCTGTAGACGTGGTCCACGATCTGGTGTTCCAGCAGCGGGACCAGGCCGAACGCCTGGCTGTGGCCGTCGGGTTCGGCGGCGCGCGCGGCCCGGGCGAGCGCGACCGCGTGCTCGGCGTTGCGGGAGATCTCCGAGCCGGCCGGCAGTTCGCGCAGCGCGGCCCGTACGCAGTCGTCGGCGGGTGCGCCGGCCAGCGCGAGCGAGACCGCCGCGGCCATCGCCCGGGCGCCGTGCACCCCGTCGCCGTCCTGCGTGTAGCGGGCGTCGTACTCCGCGAGGTCGGCGGCGGCACCCGGGTCGCCCGGGTGCACCACGGCCAGCACGCACGCGCGCCCGCATGCCGCGTCGTCGAAGAAGTGCGGGTTGTCGTGCCCGGTGGCGGGCGGCCGCAGCCCCGTGGCGAGGTTGCCAAGACCGGCCCGTACCGAGATACGGGCGCGCAGCGGGATCACCGCGGACTCCACCTCCGACGCGCGGGCCGCGGCCGAGGAGATGTCGGCGGCCAGCGACATCCAGGCGAGGTCCACCGCGGCCCGCACCCGGCGGTCGCGGCTCAGGTCGCTGAGCAGCGCGCCGCGTGCCGAGAGCACCGACTCGGCGGTGAACGCCGCCCACTCCGCGTCGTCCGACGGCCCCAGCCGCAGCGGCTCGGGCGGCTGGTTGAGCGCGATCGGCACCGGCAGGGTGGTGGTCGCGTTCTGCTCCGCGAACGTGTCCAGCTCGCGGGTCAACCGCCGCGTCCACTCCGGCATCCGCGCGGCCCGATGGCGTGCGGCCGGCCACCCCGCGGCATCGCCCGCGGCGAGCCCGAGCAGCAGTCCCTCGACGCGGTCCCGCGTGACCCGGTCGGCCCGCGCCGCATCGCCGGCCGCCGGGCTGCCGTGACCGGTGCCCGAACTCGCAGATGCGCCAGCCGGGTTGACGGGTACGGCGCCGACTGCGGTGCGTGGTAGGGGAGTTGGTGCGCCGGGCGCGGTGGCGCCCGAGGCCGCGCGGTCGCGCGTCGCACCCGCGGATGACGTGCGGCCGGGAGCGCGGTCGGGCACACCTCCGGAAGTCCCGCTGTCCACACGCCACTTGGCGGCTGCGGCCCCGCCGGCTCCCGCGGTCCGCGCGGCCACGCGATCGGGCGCGGACGTCCCGCGCGCGGCGGGTTCGGGCGTCGCGGGTCCGGGCGCGGCGCCGGAGGCGGACGGGCCGTCGGTCGCCGCCGCCTTGGCGCCGACAACGGACCCGTGCGCGGACCCGCGGGCAGATCCGTGTGCGGTGGTACTCATGACGCCACCCGTTCGGTCGGGCCGGGCACCGGTTCCCCGGGCGCGAGCAGGTCGGCGATGTCACGGACGTGGTAGCCCGCCATGGCCGGCAGGCAGCTCCCGGTCACCGGTTTGATCGCGTCCGACCAGTGCTCGGGGATCGCGCCGAAGCCGCCGAGCGTGCCGGCGAGGGCGCCGGCGACCGCCGCGGTGGTGTCGGCGTCGCGGCCCATGTTGACCGCGGTGAGCACCGAGCCGGTGAAGTCCCCGTCGGCCAGCGCGAACGCGCCGAACGCGAGGCCGACCGCCTCGGGAGCGAGGTCGGTCCAGGGGTAGCCGCCGATGACGACGGCCGAGCGCAGTGCGCGCTCGCGGTCGAGGACGGTGAGCGTCGGGTCGAGCCGGACCCGGCGTGCCACGGTCACGGCCCGCCGCAGCGACCGCGCGGTCCAGGAG
>NZ_JACEGK010000372.1:0-7997 GCF_056859195.1 Streptomyces sp. NH27 | reverse complement strand
TGCTGGCGTGGTCGTCCGCAAGGCGCCGCAGCGGCCTCGTAGTGGGCCTACTCGGCCTATGCGGCAACGCCGTGGACGGCCGCGCCAGGGCGGCGAGCGGGGCAAACCTTGCCGGGAGGGGCACTAGACGTTGAGTTCGTTCGTGGTCCCGGCTGCTTCTGGTTCCTGCCAGCCGATCGGGGCGAGGCTTTCCGTCGCGCGGTGGAAAGCGGTGTACAGAGCGAGCGCACTCCTTTGGGCGTCGCTCATGGCTGAACTGAAGTCATCGACCAAGGCGCCGGGATCGATTGCTGGTGCGGTACGGAGGCGACCCTCCTCGTGCCACTCATCGACCAGCCGTCTCATCTGATCTGCGGTGAGGGTGAGCCGCTGGGCCAGCACTTTCAAACTGGCCGCAACCTCGTACACGTCCTTGATCCGGGTGAGGTCGGCGTCCTCGGTGCGGGTGAGGGCTGCGAGGCCGCGACGGTTGAGACCGTTGACGGACTCGGCAGCGATGGATGCGTGTTGGGGGGCTGTGCGGTTCATGAGGGTCCTCCGATGCCAGGTCAGGAAACCTTCAGATCTACGGGATGGCCGGGTGCGTAGACGGTCTCGCCGACACCGATCACTCGGCCGGCTGTGACGTAGACAGTCCGCATGATCATGACTGCGTACGTGTCGGCGGCGAGCCCGAGCGCTTCGCAGTCCTGGGTAGTCGCAATGCGGGCGTCGACGACCTTGGAAGCAGCTTGCACCGGGTTGCCGGAGCGCTGGGTGTAGACGGCCTGCCATGTGGGACTGCAGGGTCGCGGCTCGTCCAGCTCCGGGACTTCAGCGGTCACGTCGAGGTGGACCCAGGAGCGTGACGCTTGAAGGATGAGGACTCCACGACGCACGGTCCGGGCCCGCTCGACGCACTCGCCGACGCCCAGATGGTCAGCGACCCACGGCGGCGCATCAGTTCGGATGCTGTAGCGCCATTCGATGTGCTCACCGGCCTGTGTGATGCCCTGGATTCTGCGAGCACCCGCGATCAGGGCACGACGGTCGCGTACGAACACGCCCTTTCCCTGCCTGCTGTAGGCGTAGCCCTCGGCTTTTGAGCAGGGCTATGCCGCGGTACACGGCGTTGTCGGAGAGCGCGTAGGTCTCCATCAGGACCCGCGTGGGCGGGATCTTCTCGTCCGTGCCGAGGTCGCCTGCGTCGATCTGCCGCCGCAGGTCATCGACCATATTGGCCACGCTTCCGGAGTTCACGTCGCCCTCCCTTCCCCTGACTTCCTATCGGATGCGGTTGACGCTACACGTGGGCCGGAACTTGGCGGCTGGTCATCTACGGCCGGGGCCGCCGAAAGGTGGTCCCGGAGCCGACAGAACGCACCACCCCGGGGGGCAGGGGCACCCTCGACGCGCCCTCAACCCGCGCGGTGGACCACCGCGTCGCACAGCGCCGCCAACGACGCCTTCGCGGGAAGGTCCGGCAAGGGGGCGAGCGCCGCCCGCGCCTCGTCCGCGTAGCGCACCGTGTCCCGTCGGGCCTGTTCCAGCGCGGGATGCGCACGGAGCAGGCGCAGCGCCTCCGCGTGCAGCACATCGTCCGTGAGGTCGCCGTCGAGGAGTTCGTTCAGCCGCCGGTCCTCCGGCGTCGCCGACCCCTTCCCCTGCGCGTGCCACCTCCGCACGTGCAGGACCGGCAGCGTCGGGATCCCCTCGCGCAGATCCGTCCCGGGCGTCTTGCCGGACTCGTGGCTGTCGCTGGCGATGTCCAGCACGTCGTCGGCGAGTTGGAACGCCGCGCCGATCCGCTCGCCGTACTGCGTGAGGATGTGCACCACCGACTCGTCGGCGCCGGACATCATCGCCCCGAACCGCCCGGACACCGCCATCAGCGAGCTGGTCTTGCCCGCGATGACCTCCAGGTAGTGGTCGAGCGGGTCGCGGCCGTCGCGCGGGCCGACGGTCTCCATGATCTGCCCGGTGACCAACCGCTCGAACGCCTCGGCCTGCACCCGCACCGCCTCGGGCCCGAGGTCGGCGAGGATGTGGGAGGCGCGGGCGAAGAGGAAGTCGCCGGTGAGGACGGCAACCGAGTTGCCCCAGCGGGAGTTGGCGCTGGGCACCCCCCGGCGGACGTCCGCCTCGTCCATGACGTCGTCGTGGTAGAGGGTGGCGAGGTGGGTCAACTCCACGACGACGGCGGCCGGTACCACACCTGGCGCGTGCGGATCGCCGAACTGTGCCCCGAGCATCACCAGCAGTGGCCGGAAACGCTTGCCGCCGGCCTGCAGAAGGTGTCTGGCCGTGTCGGTGATGAAGGGGACGTCGCTCTTGGTCGCCTCCAGCAGCCCTTCCTCCACGGCCGCGAGACCGGCCTGGACGTCGGCATCGAGGTTCTCGTCCCACACGCTCAGCCCGAGGGGCCCGACGACGGTCACGAGGGGTACTCCTGTCGCTGGTCTGGCATCTGGCGGGTCCGAGCTGGGGCGGTTACGGCGGCTACGACTGCTGGGGCGCTTCCGCAGAGTCCGTCCGGGGACGGGGACCTGCGACTGCCCCTACCGGCAGGGTAGCCGGTCAGGTGTTGATCACTGCCGGGGCATCGCCCTGCGACGAGCCGCGGACGATCACCGCCCGTATAATCCTGATCACCTGGTTTATTCATATATGACCCACTCGAAAGAGTGAAGTGGTCGGGCGCGGGAATACTCGGCCGATATCGAATGCTTGACCGCACGCCTGTTCATCATTAGGTAAGACCGCCGCGCACCATGGCGACCTACACTCTCGACAGCAACATGTGACATGTCCTCGCTTCGGATGAACACCCGACAGAAGAACTGAGGAGGTGGACCGATGGCTACCAACCGAGCCGACCGTGGTGATGACCTCACCGAGGACGAAGCAGAAGCCCATGTACGAGGGGTGTGCTTCAAGACGGGACCGCCCGAGCGGACCGGCGTGGAGTTGGAATGGCTCGTCCAGGACCGCTCCGATCCACGCGAACTGATCCCCGTCGAACGACTGGACGCGGCGCTCGCGCCGGTCGAGGCCCCAGGGGCACTGCCCAGGGGCAGCAGGCTCACCCGTGAACCGGGTGGCCAGGTGGAGCTGAGCTCTCCACCCGCACCCACCCTCGCGGGGTGCGTGACGGCGATGGCAGAAGACCTCGCCACTCTCAGGGAAGCCGTCGAACGAGCCGGACTGCTGCTCGTCGGACACGGCCTCGACCCCCACCGCGAACCGCCCCGCGTACTCGACCATCCCCGCTACCGGGCGATGGAACGCTTCTTCGACCGCGAGGGCCCCTGGGGTCGTACGATGATGCGCCGCACGGCATCCTTGCAGGTCAACCTGGACAGCGGCGACGACACCGCGGGCGTGGCCGGCTACCGCAGGCGCTGGGCGCTCGCCCACCGGATCGGCCCGGTGATGGTCGCCGCGTTCGCGAACTCGCCCTTTCGGGACGGCCGCCCGACCGGCTGGGTGTCCACCCGGCAGGCCAACTGGGCCCTGATGGACCCCGGCAGGACCCGGCAACCGCGCCACGACGGGCAGGACGAGGACCCGCGCGCCGCCTGGGCGCGGTACGCACTGGATGCCAGGGTGCTGTGCATCCGGCAGGACGGCTCCGACTCCGGGTCCACACCCAGCTCCGGGTCCGGGTCCGGCTCCGCGCAGGACGGCGCGGACGGCGGTTCGGACCGCAGTGCGAACAGTGGCTCCGGCTCCGCCGCGGGCTCGGCATCTCGCTCGGGTCAGGGCTCGAACATAGGCACGGATTCGACCACTTCCGCCGACTGGTCCGCGCCTCCCGGGCTCACTTTCCGTCAGTGGGTGCGCGGTGCCCCCGGGGTCCGGCGGCCCACCGTCGGCGACCTGGACTACCACCTCAGCACCCTCTTCCCGCCGGTCCGCCCGCGCGGCTGGCTGGAACTGCGGATGATCGACGCGCAGGACGGCGAGCAGTGGATCGTGCCGACCGCGCTCGCGGCAACCCTGTTGGACGATCCGGTCGCCGCCGAGACCGCGTACGCGGCCACCGAACCGCTCGGCACGGACGGTGACCCTCTCCCCTCCGATCTCGTCTGGCGCCGCGCCGCACGGATCGGCCTGGCCGATCCCGAACTGGCCAGGGCGGCCCGCGCCTGCTTCGCCGCCGCCGAGAGCGCCCTCGGGCGCCCGGGCGCTTCCCCGGCCCTGCGGCAGGCCGTCTCCGACTTCGCCGAGCGCTATCCAGAACGGGGCCGCTGTCCGGCCCACGACCAGTTGGACGCACTGAGCCGCGCCTGACCCTCCGGAAGGCTTGCCGTGACAGACCCTCGTACTCCGCACCTGAACACTGCCGAAAATCTGACCACTTCAGCCACATCAGCCACTTCCACCCCTTTGGACCCAGGAGGCTCACAGACCCCGGCCGGCGGGGCGTCCGCGGCGCCCTCCGACCCGGCCGCCCGCGCGCTCGCCGCGCTCCGGGCCGCGCGGCACCGTACCGGCCTGCTCACCGATTCCGTCACCGACGACGACCTCGTCGCCCAGCACTCCCGGTTGATGTCCCCGCTGGTGTGGGACCTGGCGCACATCGGCAACCAGGAGGAGCTCTGGCTGATCCGCGAGGCCGGCCGGCGCACCGGGGTGCGGCCCGACCTCGACCACCTCTACGACGCGTTCCGGCACCCCCGCGCCGACCGCCCCGCTCTGCCGCTGCTCGGCCCGGCGGAGGCGCGCGGATACGTCGCCGAGGTGCGCGACGAGACCCTCGACGTCCTGGCCGGCATCGACACCGACCCGGCGCACCCCGAGCGGCTGCTGGCGGGCGGCTTCGTCTTCGGGATGCTCGCCCAGCACGAGGCGCAGCACGGCGAGACGATGCTCGCCACCCACCAGTTGAGGTCGGGGCCGGCCGTGCTGGACGCTCCCGCGCCGCCACCCGCACCGGCCGACGCGGCCGCGCTGCCGCGTGAAGTCCTCGTCCCCGGCGGCCCGTTCACGATGGGCACCAGCACCGAGCCGTGGGCGCTGGACAACGAACTTCCCGCGCACGAAGTGCGGTTGGCACCGTTCTGGCTGGACACGGTGCCGGTCACCAACGCCCGGTACGCCGACTTCATCGCGGCCGGCGGCTACCGCGACCCGCAGTGGTGGACGCCCGAGGGCTGGCAGCACCTCCAGGACGCGGGCCTCACGGCGCCGCTGTTCTGGTCCCGGGACGGCGACCGCTGGATACGCCGCAGGTTCGGCCACCTGGAGGCGGTGCCCGCCGACGAGCCGGTGCTGCACGTGTGCTGGTACGAGGCCGACGCCTACGCGCGGTGGGCCGGCCGGCGGCTGCCGACCGAGGCGGAGTGGGAGAAGGCGGCGCGGCACGACCCGGCGTCCGGCCGCTCGCGCCGCTACCCGTGGGGCGACGCCGATCCCGGCCCCGAGCACGCCAACCTCGGCCAGCGCCATCTGCGGCCCGCCCCCGCGGGCAGCTACCCCGAGGGCGCGGCGCCCAGCGGCGCCCGGCAACTCGTCGGCGACGTGTGGGAGTGGACGGCCTCGGACTTCATGCCCTACCCGGGCTTCGCCGCCTTCCCGTACAAGGAGTACTCCGAGGTGTTCTTCGGCCCGGAGTACAAGGTGCTGCGCGGGGGCGCCTTCGGGGTGGACCCGGTGGCCTGCCGCGGCACCTTCCGGAACTGGGACTACCCGATCCGGCGGCAGATCTTCGCCGGGTTCCGCACGGCGAGGGACGTGACGGACGCGGACCCGGCGGACGCGAGCGCGGTTGCGAACGCGGTTGCGAACGCGGTTGCGAACGCAGTTGCGGATGAGGGCACTTCGGGATCGGCGGGCGGTGGGGCTGCCTGATGTGCCGTCATCTCGCTTATCTGGGACCGCCGTTGCTGCTGGCACGGCTGATCGTCGAGCCGCCGCGGGGCCTGTACGAACAGTCCTGGCAGCCGCGCCGGCAGCGGCACGGCACGGTGAACGCCGACGGGTTCGGGGTCGGCTGGTATCCGCCGGCGGCGGCGCCCGGTGCGCCCGGTCAGCCCGTGTCGTACGACCCGCCGGCGGCGGACCACTCGCCCGGTCCGGAGCGGCCCGGGGACGAGGGGAC
The DNA here is from genome assembly GCF_056859195.1 of Streptomyces sp. NH27. Lineage (NCBI taxonomy): Bacteria > Bacillati > Actinomycetota > Actinomycetes > Kitasatosporales > Streptomycetaceae > Streptomyces > Streptomyces sp. NH27. The sequence continues at coordinate 1,915 of NZ_JACEGK010000372.1, read as the reverse complement.
GGCCGCGCCCGCGCGGTACCGGCGAGCGCTGCCGGTGTGGGCCGACCCCAACTTCGCCGAACTGGCCCGGGTGATCCGCAGCGGCGCCGTACTGGCCGCGGTGCGGTCGGCCACCGAGGGCACCACGCCCGACGAGTCGGCGGCGGCGCCCTTCCGGGACGGGCGCTGGCTGTTCAGCCACAACGGCGCCGTGCCGGACTGGACCCGGCTGCCGACCGGGCTCGGCCCGTCCGAACTGCTCGCCCTGGAGGCGCGTTCCGACTCCGCGTTGCTGTGGGCGATGCTCGCGGGCCGGCTTCGCCGGGGCGAGCCGCCGGGCGGCGCGCTGGCCGCCGTGATCCGCGAGGTCGCCGCGGCCCGGCCCACCGCGCGGCTCAACTTCCTGCTCACCGACGGCCGTACCATCGCCGCCAGCGCGTGGGGCGACACGCTCTGGTACCGGCTCCGCCCGGGTGCGGTGGTCGTCGCGTCCGAACCCGACGACGCGGTCGGGGACGCGCTCGGCGAATGGCGTGAAGTCCCCGACCGCTCCCTGCTCCTGGCCACCACGGAAGGCGTCCGCGTCATCGCGCTGCGCCCCGAACGCAAGGACACCACCCTCATGAGCGCCGAGAACCAGAGCCACTTCACCCTCGACGACCGGCTTCCCGCCGGCTACTTCACCGACATGCTGCACGCCGACGTGACCGGCGGCCTCACCGCCACCCCGCGCACCCTGCCGCCGAAGTGGTTCTACGACAAGCGCGGCAGCGACCTGTTCGAGCAGATCACCAAGCTGCCCGAGTACTACCCGACCCGCGCCGAGCAGGAGATCCTGGTCCGCCGGGCGCCGGAGATCGCCGCGGCCACGGGCGCGGCCACCCTGATCGAGCTGGGCTCCGGCTCCTCCCGCAAGACCCGGCTGCTGCTCGACGCCCTCACCGCCGCCGGCACCCTGCGCCGCTACGCGCCCCTGGACGTCAGCGCGTCCGCCCTCGAAGCTGCCGGGCGCGCGATCTGCGCGGACTACCCGGGGCTGGCCGTCTCCGCCACCGTCGCGGACTTCGAGGGCGGCATCCCGCTCTCCGACGAACCCGGCCCGCGCCTGCTCGCCTTCCTCGGCAGCACCATCGGCAACTTCGACGGCCCGCAGCGCGCCGCGTTCTACCGCACCCTCGCGCGCTCGCTCAGCAGCGACGACGTGCTCCTGCTCGGCGCCGACCTGGTCAAGGACCCGGCGGTGCTGGTCCGCGCCTACGACGACGCGGCCGGCGTCACCGCCGAGTTCGACAAGAACGTGCTGCACGTCCTCAACCGCGAACTCGACGCCGACTTCGACCCCGCCGCGTTCGAGCACGTCGCCGTCTGGAACGAGGAGTACGAGCGGATCGAGATGCACCTGCGGTCGCGTATCGCGCAGACCGTCAAGATCCCCGACCTCGACCTCTCGCTCGACCTCGCCGCCGGCGAGCAGGTGCGCACCGAACTGTCCTGCAAGTTCCGCCGCGAGTCCCTCACCGCCGAACTCCACGACGGCGGCTTCACCGTCCGCCACTGGTGGACCGACCCCGCCGCCCGCTTCGCCCTCCTGCTGGCCGTGCCGAACTAGTGCCCCTCCCGGCAAGGTTTGCCCCGCTCGCCGCCCTGGCACGCGCGTCCTCCCCCTACCTTCGGCGGGTGGGGGCACCCCCGGCGAAGCCAGGGGGAGTGCCCCCAGCGTTGGCCGAAAGCCCGAGTAGACCCACTACGAGGGCTTCCGGCCGCCTTGCGGCCTGGGGGCACCCCCACGCCGAAGGCCATGGGGGAGCACCAGAACCCCTCGCTACCCGGCAATCCTTGCCGGTCACGGCACTAGCCAACCCGGCAAGGCCGTTCGCGACTGCCGCCGCTCCCCCGCCCCCGGCGGTCCCGTTGCTCGGCGGGAACACCGGCGCGG
>NZ_JACEGK010000371.1:0-8004 GCF_056859195.1 Streptomyces sp. NH27 | reverse complement strand
CCTCCACCTCCACCCCCCCGTTCCCGTAGCGGACCCCACGAGGGACAGAAGCGGGGGCGCAGGCGGCGGGGTTCGAGACGTTCGTATATTTGTGGCGCGAGGAAGAACGGCAAGCCCATGAACTGGCCCGCAGGCGCCGTAAATATGCAGTCTCGAACCCCGCTGCCGGAGCCCACGCGACCGCACCACCACGACGCCAAGCGCCACCCGCCAAACACCTACAGCAACCCCGAAGCCCTCCACAGCGGCTTCGACGCCCCCCGCAACAACCCGATCTCCTCGAAGAAGTCCATCAACCGCTTCGCCGAGTGCCGCATCATCTCCTGACGGTGCCCACTCGCCCGCACCGCCGCCACCGCCTCCGCCGGATCAAGCCCGACATTCGCATACACCTTCGGACTGACCAGCGACCGCGCGATCACCCGCGCCGCCTCCGCCGACATCGTCCGCGTCAACGCGATCTCCCACCGCGGCGCCGTCTCCATCTGCCGCCGCAACTCCTCCCGCGCGTAACGGATATGCCGCGCCTCCTCCACCACGTGAATCCGCGTCACCCCGCGAACGAACGACTGCACCCGCTCATCCGGAAACGTGAGCCGCTGCATCCAGTCCAGGATCTCCTCCGCGAGGAGCGTCCCGGTGAACGAACCCGGCGTCGTCGAGAACGTCTTGAGCACCCGCCCGAGCGAGTGATCCAACCTGCTCGGCCCGTACACCGGCGTACCGAATTTCGTCACCGCGCGAGCGAACATCTTCGAGTGCCTGCACTCATCCGCGATCTCGGTGAGCGCGTAGCGCACATGCGCACTGGTCGGATCGAGCGAGTACGTGTGCCGCAACAGGAGTTGCATGAGGATCGTCTCGAACCACACGCCCGACGCGCACAGCGACGACGCCTCGTGCCGGGACAGCTCGAACCGCTGCTCCTCCGACATCCGCCGCCACAGCGGGGTGTCGTAGAGGGAGAGCAGCTCGGGCGGCCAGAACCACGCGCCCTCCTCGAACGGCGCCTCCCAGTCCAGCTCGGTGTCGGGGTCGAAGGAGTGCTTCGCCGACGCGGTGAGCAGCCGCTCCGCCGTCTTCTCCCGGTCGATCAGGATTGCGTCCATGAGTGAACCGGCCTCCGCCGCATGAGGGTTACCTGGGGTACGGTTCTTATGAGACTCTGTGTCAACAAGCCCGTCAAGCCCTTGTGCGGCAACGGCGGCGAGCCGGACCGCGCGGACCGGACCGGACCGGACTGGACCGGGCCAAGGCCGGCCGCGTCGTTGCGCGGGGGCGCGGACACCAGCAGCCGCCCGATCGGAGTGTGTCGATGTCGACGGAAGGTCTCTACTCGAAGCCGCCCACGGAATGGACCTGGCAGGTCCCGGCCCAGGGCGCCGCCCGCTTCTCGTGGGAATACGACGACGGCCGCGACCGCCTGCTCGCCCTGTACCAGAAGGGCAAGGACAAGCAGTGGGACGCGGTGCGCCGGATCGACTGGGACCTGGAGGTCGATCCGTACGACCCGCTCGGCACGCCCGACGAGGCGATGACCCTGTACGGCACCCGGTACTGGGACGCGATGAGCGAACGCGACCGCGGGCTGCTGCGACAGCACTACACCGCCTGGCAGTTCAGCCAGTTCCTGCACGGCGAGCAGGGCGCGATGATCTGCGCGGCGCGCATCGTGGAGTCGGTGCCCGACCTGGACGCGAAGTTCTACTCGGCCACCCAGACCATGGACGAGGCCCGGCACGCCGAGATCTACGGCCGGTTCCTGCACGAGAAGGTCGGGATGCTCTACCCGATCAACGACAACCTCCAGGCGCTGCTCGGCGAAACCCTGCGCGACTCCCGCTGGGACATGCCCTACCTCGGCATGCAGGTGCTGATCGAGGGGCTGGCGCTGGCCGCGTTCGGCATGATCCGCGACACCACCGACAAGCCGTTGCCCAAGCAGATCCTCGCCTACGTGATGCAGGACGAGGCGCGGCACGTCGCGTTCGGCCGGATGGCGCTGCGGGACTACTACAAGCAGCTGTCCGACGCCGAACTGCGCGAGCGCGAGGAGTTCGTGATCGAGGGCTGCTACCTGATGCGGGACCGGCTGCGCGGCACCGAGGTGCTGGCGAACTTCGGCATCCCGCAGGCCGAGGCGATCGAGATGACCGAACGGTCGGAGTTCCTGCACCTGTTCAGGAAGCTGCTCTTCAGCCGGATCGTGCCGTGCGTGAAGGACATCGGGCTGTGGGGGCCGCGGCTCCAGAAGGCGTATGTGGACCTGGGCGTCTTCGATCTGGGCGACTCCAACCTGGACCTGCTGATGAGTCAGGACGAGGAGATCGCCGAGCGGCTGGACGCGGAGCGGTTCGCGGCCGAGGAGGCCGCCCGGGTCGCCGAGGTGACGGACGCCATCGCCCAGGGCGGTGAACCCTCCGGGGCCGTGCCTCGGACATAGCGGCCCACGTGATGATCGCGGACAGGCTAATCGTATGTTTATGTGATGAATGCAGGTCCGAGATCGTCACGCCAAGGGCGCCGCGCCTTCAGACGTACCCCGCCGCACGCGCCGGGCGAGAGTCCGCAGCACGGCCAGGACCCGGCGCCGTCGCCCGGCGCCCGGTCCGATCAGCGCCGTGCCGCCCGCCGGGCCCGGGGCCGGCGCCGCAGGAACGCGGCGCTCGGCCTCGCCGGGCTGCTGGCCGCCGTCGCCGCCACGTTGTACCTGGTCCACGGAGCGGGGGGCGGGCAGGCCGCGGCGAGGTCCGGCGCCGGGAGCGGCCCGTCCGGGGCGCGCGGCGCGGCCGGCCCGGACACCTCCGCCGGACCCTCGGCGGGCCACGGCAACGGCAACGGAACCCTCACCCTCGCCTTCGCCGGCGACGTCCACTTCACCGGCCGCACCGCCGGGCGGCTCACCGCCGATCCCGCGCTCGGCCCGATGTCCGAGCAACTGGCCGCCGCCGACTTCTCGATGGTCAACCTGGAGTCCGCGATCACCACCCGCGGCACCCCGCAGGCGAAGATCTACCACTTCCGCACCAGCCCGGCGGCCCTCACCGCGCTGCGCGACTCCGGCGTCGACGCGGTCGCGATGGCCAACAACCACGCCGTGGACTACGGCCCGCAGGGCCTGGCCGACTCCGTCGCCGCCAAGCACGCCTCGCCGATCCCGGTGATCGGCATCGGCGCGAACCAGGCCGAGGCGTACCGCCCGTACACCGAGACCGTGCACGGCGTGCGGCTCGCGGTGCTGGCCGCCAGCCAGGTCTACGACATCACCAACTCCGACTTCCGGGCCGGCCCGGCCACCCCGGGCATCGCCTCCGCGCTGGACCGGCCGCGGCTGCTGGCCGCCGTCCGCGCGGCCAAGGCGCACGCCGACGTGGTGGTGGTCTACCTGCACTGGGGCATCGAGGGCGAGAACTGCCCGGTCGCCGACCAGAAGTCGATCGCCGCCGACCTGTCCGCGGCCGGCGCCACCGCCGTGGTCGGCACCCACGCCCATGTGATGCTCGGCTCCGGCATGCTCGGCCCCACCTATGTCGCCTACGGCCTCGGCAACTTCCTCTGGTACGGCACCTCGCCCTACCCGCACTCCAACGACACCGGCGTGACCACGATCACCGTCACCCGCGCCGGGAAGGTCACCGGCGCCCGCTTCACGCCCGCGCTCGTCGGCGGCGACGGGGTGCCGCAGCCGCAGACCGGCGCCGGGGCCGCCGGAATCACCGACCGCTACGAGCAGTTGCGCGGGTGCTCCGGCCTGGCCGCCCCGCCGCGCGGGTAGACCGAGGTCACAGTCCTTCTGTCACCCGGTCCGTGGGTATTGGTCCGGATTCTGTAACGGTGCCGGTGCTGCCGGCCGGGCGCGGAACCGTACCGTGGGTGACGGCATCTATCCGATCGCGGACCGGGCGACGACCCGGCCGCGCCAAGGAGCCGAGCGACACGGAAAGCGGGCGGGGAACACATGACGGACCGGGGACGGATACCGGAGCAGCCGCCGTACGGACCGGGTGGGGGCGGGGCCGGCGGCCCCGGTTGGGACGACCGGTCGGGGCGCTCCCGGGCGAAGTCCGCGCCACAGGTCGTCGCGATCGCCCTGGCCGTCGCCGTCGTGGTGCTCGCCGCCGTCGTCACCGCGATCGTCGCGCCCGGTTCCGGCAAGCACTCCGCCGCCGGCGACCCGAAGGCGTCGCACAACTCCGCGCCCGCCGGCTCCTCCGGCGCCGGAGGTACCGGCGGCGACAGCAAGAACGGCGGCTCCGGCGGCCGCACTTCGAGCCCCGGGCACAAGTACCCGCTCGTGCCCGACTCGATCGTGCACTCCGCCGAGACCCCCGGCAAAGCCGTCAACATCACCATCGACGACGGCCCCGACCCGGTCTGGACCCCGAAGGTCCTGGCCGTGCTGAAGAAGCACCACGTGCACGCCACCTTCTGCATGATCGGCCCGCAGGCCCGTGACAACCCCGCCACGGTCCGTGCGGTCGTCGCCGGCGGCCACCGGCTGTGCGACCACACCGTCCACCACGACGAGGGCATGGACAAGAAGCCGGTCGCCTACCAGGAGTCGGAGATCCTGGACGCGCTGAACATGATCGAGCAGGCGTCAGGCGGCGCCCGGGTGTACTACTACCGCGCCCCCGGCGGCGCCTTCACCCCGGCCAGCCGCGCCTTCGCCGCCCAGCACGGCCTGCGCCCGCTCGGCTGGAACATCGACACCAAGGACTACGAACGCAAGGGCGTCGGCACCATCGTCGGCACCGTCAAGTACGAGATCGGCAACGGCCCGACCATCCTCTTCCACGACGGCGGCGGTGACCGCTCGCAGACCGTGGCCGCGCTCGACCAGACCCTGACCTGGCTGCAGAGCCAGGGCTACGCGTTCAGCTTCCCGCAGGTGAACTGAGCCCCGCCGCAGGCTCCTTGAGGACCGTCTCCATCACCGCGCGGGCGATCGGCGCCGCGTTGCCGCCGCCGGAGATGTCCGCCCGCACCGCGTCCGCGTCCTCCACCACCACCGCGACCGCCACCGCCGCCCGGCTGCCCCCGGGCGGTTTGGCGTAGGACAGGAACCAGGCGTACGGCGTACCGGCGTTGGCCAGGCCGTGCTGCGCGGTGCCGGTCTTCCCGCCGACCACCACCCCGGGGATGGCCGCGTTGGTCCCGGTGCCGTTGGTCACCACCGCCTCCATCAACTCCTGGAGCGCCGCGGCCGTCTGGGTGCCGACCGCCTGGTGCAGGGTGTGCGGCCGGGTCCCGGACACGGTGGTCCCGGCGTGGTTGGTGACCCGGTCCACCAGGTACGGCGCCATCAGCCGCCCGCCGTCGCCGACCGCGGCCGCCACCATGGCCATCTGCAACGGCGTCGCGGTGGTGTCGTACTGCCCGATCGAGGAGAGCGCCACCTGGTCCGGGCTCATCGTGGTGTCCACGTTGCTCTTCGCGACGTTCGGCGGGATGCTCAGCTCGTTGTCGTTGAAGCCGAACAACTCCGCCTGCGCCACCACGTCCTGGGCGCCCAGGTCCGCGCCGAGCTTCGCGAAGACCGTGTTGCAGGAGTAGCGGAAGGCGTCGTACACGCTCGCGTTCCGGCAGCCCGCGCCCTCGTTGGTCAGCGCGACGTTCGTGCCCGGCAGCCGGTACGGGTCGGGCGAGTCGGTCCGCGCGCGGATGTCCGTGACCTCGCCGCCGGCCAGCGCGGCCGCCGCCGTGACCACCTTGAACGTCGAACCGGGCGGGTAGGTCTGCCGGATCGCCCGGTCCAGCATCGGCTGCTCGGAGTCGGCGTTGAGCCGCTTCCAGGCCGCCGTCACCGAAGGGCCCGCGCCTGACAGCAGCCCCGGGTCGTAGGACGGCGAGGAGACCAGCGCGAGGATGCGCCCGGTGGCCGGGTCCAGCGCGGCCACCGCGCCCCTGCGCCCGGCCAGCCCGTCGTACGCGGCCTGCTGCGCGGCCGGGTCGATCGTGGTGTGCACGGTGCCGCCGTGCTGCCGGGCCCGGGTGATCTCCTGCCACAGCGGCTGCTGGCGCAGCGCGGGGGAGGTGCCGTCCAGCAGGCCGTTCTCGGTGCTCTCCAGCAGCGTGGCGCCGTAGGTCTGCGACGCGAAGCCGGTGACCGGCGCGTACAGCGGGCCGTCGGTGTACGTGCGGATGTATCTCAACTGGCCGCTGGTGGAACGCGATCCGGTGACCGTGCGGGTGCCGGCGAGGATGTTGCCGCGCGGCCGGGCGTACAGCGCGATGTCGGCGCGCCGGTTGGCGGGGTTCGCGGCGTAGCCGCCGGCTTCGACGAGTTGCACCCGGGTGGCGTTGGCGAGCAGGGCGAGCAGCAGCAGGAGGCAGAAGGCGGCGGCGTGCCGCACGCAGCGGTTCACGCCGGGCTCCCCGGGGTGTCCTGGGTGCCCGGGGTGCCCGGGGTGTCGGGCGGGGTGTCGGGGCCGGCCGGACCCGCGACCGCCGTGCCGCCCGCCGCCTGCCCCCGTTGCTCCGGTTGCTCCGGTTGCTCCGGTTGCTCCGGTTGCTCCGGTTGCTCCGGTTGCTCCGGTTGCCCTGGTTGCGCCGCCGGTGCGGGCTGCGCCGGCTCCGGGCGGCGGGCCCGGTCGCTGATCCGCACCAGCAGCGCCACGATCAGCCAGTTGGCCACCACCGACGAGCCGCCCTGCGCGAGGAACGGCATCGCCATGCCGGTCAGCGGGATCAGGTCCATCACCCCGCCGGTGACCACGAACACCTGGAGCGCCAGGATCGAGGCCAATCCCGCCGCCAGCAGCCGCCCGAACGGGTCGCGGGTGGCCAGGGCCGCGGCGAACCCCCGCGCCACCAGCAGCGCGTACAGCCCCAGCAGCGCGCACAGCCCGGCGAGCCCCAACTCCTCGCCCGCGGTGGCCAGTACGAAGTCCGACTTCGCGGCGAAGCCGACCAGGAACGACGAACCCTGGCCGAGTCCGGTGCCCAGCGCCCCGCCGTTGCCGAACGCGAACAGCGACTGGGCGAGCTGGTTCGGCCCCTGCCCGGCGGCGATCGACGCGAACGGGTGCAGCCAGTCCCGCACCCGTTCGTGCACATGCGGTTCGGTCCCGCCCACCGCGGCCACCCCGGCCGCCGCCAGCAGCAGCCCCACGGCGGTCCACCCGGTCCGCCCGGTCGCCACGTACAGCATCACCACGAACAGGCCGAAGAACAGCAGCGAGGTGCCGAGGTCGCGCTCCAGCACCAGGACGCCCACGCTCGCCAGCCACACCGCGATCACCGGCCCGAGCACCCGCCCGTTCGGCAACTGCAGCCGCCCGAGCCCCTTCAGCCGGCCCATGACCGGCAACGGGCGGCCCGCGTACGCCAGCGCCGCGCGGTTCGCCGACAGGTAGCCCGCGAAGAAGATCGCCAGCAGCACCTTCGCGAACTCGCCCGGCTGGATGGAGAACCCGGCCGCCCTGATCCAGATCCGGGCCCCGTTCACCGCCGGGAAGGCGATCGGCGTGATCAGCAGCACCAGGGCCGCGGTCACGCTCACGTACGTGTACCTCGCCAGCACCCGGTGGTCGCGCAGCGCCAGCACCGCCACCGCGAACAGGCCCACCCCGAGCGAGGACCACACCAGTTGGGCCGGCGCCGCCCGCGGGCCGAGCACCGGTTCCAGGTCCAGCCGGTAGACCAGCACCAGGCCCAGGCCGTTGAGCAGCACCGCGATCGGCAGCAGCAGCGGATCGGCGTACCGGGCCCGTGACCGCACCGCCAGATGGGCCAGCAGCGCAAGGCCGCCCAGCCCGCCGCCGTACGCCAGCGCGTCCTTGGGTACCGCCCCGCTGCGGGCCAGCCCGACCTCCGCGTAGCCGTAGACCGAGATGCCCACCGCCGCGACCAGCAGGCACAGCTCCACCCCGCGGCGGGCGGCCGGGCGCGGCCGTGCGGTGCCGTGCGGGGGCTCCGGGCGCGGCGGCCCGGGCGGGGGAGGAGCGGTCGCCGACGTTGCGCTCATGGGCCGTCACGCTAGCAACCGGCGACCATTATGTC
>NZ_JACEGK010000370.1:0-8020 GCF_056859195.1 Streptomyces sp. NH27 | reverse complement strand
GACCCGGTCCCGGGGCGCCGCCGCCCCATCAACTTTCGGGCGTCAACCGCCCGTTGCCTCAGCCGCGCAGGTTCTCAGACCTTCAGATAGCGGCGCAGTGCGATGAACGCCGCGAATGCCGGCATCACCACGCCGATCAGCAGCACCAGCGGGAGCACCTGGATCACCGGCCCCCAGCCGAGGAAGGACACCAAGGGGATCTTGTCCTGGAGTCTGAGGCCCGCGTCGATCAGGAAGTACCGTCCGCCGAGCAGCATCACGCACGCGAGTCCCGCGCCGACCAGTCCCGCGAAGGCGGCCTCCATGATGAACGGCATCTGGATGTAGAAGCTCGACGCACCCACCAGCCGCATGATCCCGGTCTCCCGGCGCCGGGAGAAGGCGGACACCCGCACGGTGTTGATGATCAGCAGCATGGCCACGGTGAGCATGAACGCCAGCACCACGTACGCGACCCGGGTCATGCCGTTGAGCAGGTCGAAGAGGTTCTGCAGCACCTTGCGCTGGTCCTCCACGGACTGCACGCCCTTGCGCCCGTTGAAGGCGCTCGCCACCACCTCGAACTTCGTCGGGTCCTTCAGCTTGACCTGGTAGCTCTGTTGCATCTGGTCCGGCGTGATGGAGTCGGCGATCTGCTTGTTGGACTTGAACTGCTCCTTGTAGTGCTTGTACGCGCCTTCGGCCGACTCGTAGTAGATCTTCTTGACGACCGGCAGCTTCTTCAGGTCGGCGAGGATCTGGGCCTTCTGGTCGTCGGTCACCGGGCCCGCGGCGCAGTTGGGCGTGGTGGACGCGTCGTTCTTGTTGCAGAGGTAGACGCTCACCTCGACCTTGTCGTACCAGTAGCCCTTCATCGCGTCGACCTGCTTGTTCACGAGCAGGGCACCGCCGGTGAGGGCGAGCGAGAGCGCCACGGAGATGACGACGGCAAGAGTCATCGTGAGGTTCCGGCGGAGACCGACGCCGATCTCCGACAGAACGAACTGGACACGCATGGGGGTCGGGGTTCCTTCCGGAGGGTTGGTGCGAGCAGGCCGGCCACAGTCAGTGCTGGTAGCCGTACACACCGCGCGACTGGTCGCGGACCAGTCGCCCCTTCTCGAGTTCGATGACGCGCTTGCGCATCTGGTCGACGATGTTCTGGTCGTGGGTGGCCATCACCACGGTGGTGCCGGTCCGGTTGATCCGGTCCAGCAGGCGCATGATGCCCACCGACGTCTGCGGGTCGAGGTTTCCGGTCGGCTCGTCCGCGATCAGCAGCATCGGGCGGTTGACGAAGGCGCGGGCGATCGCCACGCGCTGCTGCTCGCCGCCGGACAGCTCGCCGGGCATCCGGTCGTCCTTGCCGGCCAGACCGACCAGGTCGAGCACTTCGGGCACGGTCTTGCGGATGGTGCCGCGCGGCCTGCCGATCACTTCGAGCGCGAACGCCACGTTCTCGGCCACGGTCTTGTTCGGCAGCAGCCGGAAGTCCTGGAACACGGTGCCGAGTTGGCGCCGCATCTGCGGGACCTTCCAGTTCGACAGCCGGTTGAGGTCCTTGCCCAGGACGTGCACCATGCCGGTGTCCGTGCGCTCTTCACGGAGGATGAGTCGCAGGAAGGTCGACTTCCCTGAGCCCGACGAGCCCACCAGGAAGACGAACTCCCCTTTCTCGATCTCCAGCGAGACATCCCGCAGTGCGGGGCGGTTCTGCTTGGGGTAGGTCTTGGTGACGCTGTCGAAACGGATCACGTTGGCACCAGGGGTTGCGGGATCGGGGTTTGGGGTAGGGCCGGATAGGGGATGTGGGGGCGACACTACGCGACCCGGCAAGGCGCGCGCAGTCGCGATGAGCGGTTGGTGGCCCGGACCACAGGGCACACTCGGACAAACCCGTCACGAGCCCCTTCCGCACCGTGATCCCGCCGCCGCGCGGCACCCCTCCGGGCCCGTGATTCCGGCCCGTACCGACGTCCTCGGGGCGCCCTTCCGGGCGGAACCTGGCACAGTAGAGAGTGTGCACGTTGTCGGGACACCGCGGCACAAATGGAAGCCACGGGGCGGGCACGGAGTAGACGCGTAGAGCCCAGGGAACGATTTCTCGACCGGGGGCGTTCACCGGACGGAAAAGGAGAGCGCGATGACGTTCGACCGACTGGTGTGTGCCAACTGCGCCGGCCCCGTGAGCGAGGGCCGCTGTTCGGTCTGCCGCGCCAACCGCGCGCGCATGGAGCAGCAGGGCGGCTGGTCGACGATATCCCCCGCCACCTTGATAGCACTCCTGGTGGCGCTTCTGGCAGTGGTCATCGTCGTGGAGCACGCCACCGCGTGACACGCGCCCGCACGGCGGGCACACGGATTCGGACAGGCAACACAGGCGGGCCCGGGGCGTTGATGCGCTCCGGGCCCGCTGTTCGTGCTGGTGCGACCGTCAGGCCGCGGCGCCGTTGCCGCCGCCGCGGTTGATCAGGCGCGGGGTCAGCCGGAAGCCGACACCGCCCGCGATCAGGGTCGCGGCACCGATGATCATGAAGGTGGTGCCGCTGGAACCGGTCTCGGCGAGCTGCGAGGTGGTCTTGCCCTGCTGAACCTGCTGGTTGTCGGTGCTGGCGTTGTTGCCGCAGTCGACACTGTCGCCGCTCAGGGTGCAGGTGTTGTTGTTGCCGCCCGAGGTGGACGAACCGCCGCCGGAATTACCGGAAGAGGAGCCACCGGAGTTCGAGCTGCCGCTGCTGGAGCCGGCGGAGGAGCCGGACGACGAACCGGACGAGTTGCCCGACGTCGAGCCCGCGGAACTACCCGAGGACGAACCCGAGTCGGTGCCGGACGAAGAGCCCGAGTCCGTGCCCGCCGAAGAACCCGAGTCGGTACCGGACGAAGAGCCCGAGTCCGTGCCCGCCGAAGAACCCGAGTCCGTACCCGAGGACGAACCGGAGTCGGTACCCGCCGAAGAACCCGAGTCCGTGCCGGACGAAGAGCCCGAGTCCGTGCCGGACGACGAACCGGAGTCCGTACCCGCCGAAGAACCCGAGTCCGTACCCGAGGACGAACCGGAGTCGGTACCGGACGACGAGCCCGAGTCCGTACCCGCCGAAGAACCCGAGTCGGCACCGGACGAAGAGCCCGAGTCCGTACCCGAGGTGGTGCCCGACGTGGCGCCGGAGTCGGTGCCCGACGTGGCGCCGGAGTCCGTGCCCGCGGTCGCGCCCGAGTCCGCACCTCCGATGATGCCGATGCCGCCGATGGTCACGCCGAGCGTGCCCTCGTGCGCGCTGGCCTGCTGGGTGGACGGGGTGCTGCTCGGCTGGGAGGCCGCCTGCGCCGCGCCCACGGCCGTCAGAGAGGCGCCGGCCGCGATCACGGCCGCCGCGGCTATGCGAGTGACGCGCAGCCGTGTGTTGCGCTTGGTCATGTCTCAAGTACCCCCATCAGATGTCTGCTTAGGGATGCGCAGCCATGCGGGATGCGGTGCCACTGGGGCCCGGATGCGCCCGCCCCCAAACGCTCACACCTCATAAACATGCGCATGCCGCACAACACCCTTGCGACTTTGCCCAGCACCGTCAAGGTCGTTACGCACACCTTGGGCGAATTGCCCACATCTGCCCGTCGGTTCCGTACAGCACTGTGACACGAGCGACGCAACTGCCTTGGCCCGCAAGCAGTTACGCGTCGGTCTTCTCGCGGGACTTGCGCCAGCGGATGCCCGCCTCGATGAACCCGTCGATGTCGCCGTCGAGGACACCCTGCGGGTTGCCGACCTCGTGCTCGGTGCGCAGGTCCTTCACCATCTGGTACGGGTGCAGGACGTACGAACGCATCTGGTTGCCCCAGGAGTTGCCGCCGTCGCTCTTGCCGAGCGAGTCCATCAGGGCCTGCTCCTCCTGGCGGCGCCGTTCGAGCAGCTTGGCCTGGAGGACGTTCATCGCGCTCGCCTTGTTCTGGATCTGCGAGCGCTCGTTCTGGCAGGAGACCACGATGCCGGTCGGCAGGTGGGTGATGCGGACCGCGGAGTCCGTGGTGTTGACGCCCTGACCGCCGGGGCCGGACGCGCGGTAGACGTCCACGCGCAGTTCGGACTCGTCGATCTCGACGTGGTCGGACTGCTCGACGACGGGCAGCACCTCGACGCCGGCGAAGGAGGTCTGCCGGCGGCCCTGGTTGTCGAACGGCGAGATCCGGACCATGCGGTGGGTGCCCTGCTCGACGGAGAGGGTGCCGTAGGCGTAGGGGACCTTGATGGTGAAGGTGGTCGACTTGATGCCGGCCTCTTCCGCGTACGACGTCTCATAGACCTCGGTGGGGTAGCCGTGCCGCTCGGCCCAGCGCAGATACATCCGCTGGAGCTGCTCGGCGAAGTCGGCCGCGTCGACGCCGCCGGCCTCGGCGCGGATGTTGACCAGCGCCTCGCGGGCGTCGTACTCGCCGGACAGGAGGGTGCGGACCTCCATCTCGTCCAGCGCCTTGCGGACCTGCTCCATCTCGGCCTCGGCCTCGGTGCGGGTGTCGGCGTCGTCCTCGGCCTCGGCGAGTTCGAAGAGCACCCCGAGGTCGTCGATCCGGCCGCGCAACGTCTCGACCTTGCGCAGCTCGGCCTGGAGGTGCGAGAGCCGGCTGGTCACCTTCTGCGCGTTGTCCGGGTCGTCCCAGAGGGAGGGCGCCGCGGCCTGCTCTTCGAGCGCGGCGATGTCGCCCCGCATCCGGTCGAGGTCGAGCACGGCCTCGATCGACCCCATGGTGGAAGAGAGGGACTTCAGTTCTTCGGAAACGTCGACGATCGCCACAGGGTCCAGCCTACCGGCTGGTCGGGTGATGGGCGGTTTTCGGTCGCGGGGCGGTCCCGGGGCGGCTCGCTCGGGCGAGTACGGCGCCGGACGCGGGGGCGGGTACCGCACCGATCGCGGGGGCGAGTGCGGCGCCGGCCGTGGCACGCGTCACACGAGGCGCACCCGCCACACCCGCCGTATCCGTCACGCCGGACGGACCCGTCGTACGGCTCGCCGCGGCGGTCACGCGGCGGCCGTCGCGCGGGACAGCCGGCCCTTGGCGGTCAGCACGTAGATCTCCAGCGTGCGGGAGGAGGCGCTCGCGCCGATCGGTCCGGCCGCGCCCTGGGGCCGCGGCAGCTCGCCGGCCGGCGCGGCGCGGTCCGTGCCCGGGTCGTCGGCCGCGTCGACCACGAGGCCGGCGGAGAACACGTAGAGGTGAGTGCCGGTGGCCAGCGCCTCGACGCGGGCGCCCCCGTCGATGGTGGTCAGGGCCACGGCGGGCCGCCAGGCGCCGGCGGAGAACGGCAGCCGCAGCACCGCGTTGTCGGCCTTGCGCACGACGAAGGCATCCAGGGTGCCGCGGCCGGCGGAGACCAGCGCGGGCGCGTCCTTGATCCGGCCCGGCGTGGGCACGACCGCCCAGGCGTTCCAGCGGCCGTCGACCAGGGAGGCGGTGACGAGGTCGCCGCCGACCCGCCCGACCAGGTCGATCCGGCCGGGCGCGGAGGAGGCAGCCGCGGGCGCCGCGTCGAAGTGGGTGCGCTCGTCGACCTGGAGCCAGGGCTGCCAGTAGTTGCCGGTCAGGGTCCGGCGGTAGAGCAGGCCGTCGGTGCCGAGGGCGAACAGGTCGATCGACCCGGGTCCGGCGGACACCACGGCCGGGTCGGCGTCGACGCTTATGCCGGCGAGTCTGTGCCAGGGGCCGTAGCCCGAGCCGTCCCGGACCACGTACCAGATGTTCTTGTCGGCGCCGCGGGCGAAGACGTACGTGTCGCCACCGACGACGAGCGCGCGGGGGCCGCCGGTGAGCGGCACCCCGGCGGCGGGCGCGTCGCGGAAGTCGGACCACTTCGGCAGGTCGACCGGGGCGCCGGTGCGGCCCTGCGGGGAGTCGGCGCCGCCGGTGGGAGCGGCCGGGGTGCCGTGGCCGGCGTTGGTGCCGTGGGCCGCGTCGGAGCCGGCGTCCGTACCTGTGCCGGTCGGGGGCGCCTTGTCGTCGCGGGAGGTGCCGCCGGGGCCCGGGTGGCCGCCGTGGTCGGGGGACCCGGCCGAGGCGATGCCCCAGCCGCCGAGCCCGGCGACGGCGAGCGCGGCCGCCGCGGCCGCCGCGAGCTTGATCCGGCGCTGGCGTACGACATCGGAGACCGAGCGGTGCCGGGGGCTGGCCGGACGGTCGGGGGCGGAGGCACGGCCCCTTCCGCCGCCGCCTGTGCCTCCTGCGGTGCCCGCGCCGCCGGCCGGGCCGGTCGCGGCGCCCGTTCCGTCCACATGGCCGGCACGGCCCGCCCGCCCGGTGCGTGCGGCCTCGGCCGCGAAGCCCGCCAACTCCTCGGCGGTGGGCAGCTTGATGCTGGTGTGGGTGTCGCGGCTGGAGTCCGGGGCGGCCCCGCGCACCAGCGGCACCGCGCCGCGCCTGCGGTCCCGCGCCGGGCGCCCGCCGGGGTCGGCGCCGGGCCGCGCGAGGCCCTGCTCCGGGTCGGCCTCGAAGCCGGCGGCGCCCATCGGCTCGTCCGCGTCGTCGTACACCCCGCCGCCGGCACGCTCCGGCTCGCCCTCGGCGCCGGGATCGGCCACGTCCAGCGCCGGCAGCCCGGCCAGGTCCGGCAGCAACTCCCGCAGCCGCTCGCCCAGTTCGCTCGCTTTCAGGCGGGACGCGGGCGCCTTGGCCAGGCACTGCGCGAGGATCTGCCACAGCTCCTGGGGCAGCCCGGGCAGCGGCTGCACGGTCTCGGTGACGTGCCGGCGCAGTACGGCGCCGGGGTGGCCGCCGCCGAACGGCGTGAAGCCGGCCAGCAGTTCGTAGAGCACCGTGGCCAGGGCGTAGATGTCGACCGAGGCGCGCGGCGGCAGGCCCTCGATGATCTCGGGGGCGAGGTAGTCGGGGGTGCCGATGATCCGTGTCGCGCGGGTGCGGCGCGGGGTGTCCACGAGGCGGGCGATGCCGAAGTCGGTGAGCAGCGCGGGCGGGGCGCCGCCGGGGCCGGGGACTGCGGCCGAGTCGAGCAGCACGTTCTCGGGCTTGACGTCGCGGTGCACCACACCGCCCGCGTGCGCGGCGGCCAGGCCGTCGGCGACGTCGGAGGCGATCGCGACGGCCGCCTCGGGCAGCAGGCGGCGCTCGCGCTCCAGCCGGGAGCGCAGATCGGTGCCGCGCACCAGCTCCATCACCAGGGCGAGGTCGGTGCCGTCGACGACGAGGTCGCGGATGCCGACGATGTGCGGGTCGTCCAGCGACAGCAGGGCGGTGCGCTCCTGCACGAAACGGCCCACCAGGTCCTGGTCGGAGGCGAGGTCCTCGCGCAACAGCTTGATGGCGACCGGGCCTTCGGGTCCCTCGCCGAGCCACACGGTGCCCGCGGAACCGCGCCCCAGCACCTGGTGGGCGGTGTACCGGCTGCCGATCTTCCTGGCCAAGGCTGCTCCGACTCCTCCGACGGTCCGCCGCGTTGCCGTGGGTCGCGGGCGTCGGGTGGGACCGGGACGCCGGGTGGCACCGCGTGATGGCTCGTGTTGGCGACAAAGCTACGCGGCTCGAAGGCTGTTCGGGACGCCACCGGCCGGTGAGGAGGCGTTCTGCCGGAGAAATCACCCTCTGGAAGTCGACAAATCCCCAACCCAGGCCGCGAATCGGCCCGATGGGGGCCCGCCGCGGGTGCTCCGGGGCACCCGCGGGACGGGCAGACGGGGACCGGCGGGACAGCCGGACGGGTCGGGCGAGACAGGCGGGCAGCGACGGGCAGTACGGCCTGGAACGGTCAGCCGCCGCCGGAGTCGCCGGTGATCGCGGAGATCTTGTCCCACGCGCTGTTGACCCAACTCGACGTCGCGTCCCACAAGTTGCGGGTGCTGTTCACCCAGTCGGGCAGCGGGGTCGTGTACCAGACCACGACGAAGATGACGACGAGCACGAGGATCACCATCAGGCAGCCCTTCAGGCAGCCCAGGCCCGGGATCTTCATCGGGTTCGCGGTGCGCCGCGGCTCGCGCGGCTCACGGCCCCGCGCGGGCGCCGCGGGGGCGGGCGGGCGCTGCGGCTCGTACCGCTGGGG
>NZ_JACEGK010000369.1:0-8036 GCF_056859195.1 Streptomyces sp. NH27 | reverse complement strand
GAGCAGGGCGGCAGCGAGCGAGCCCTGCCCGACCAGTCCTCGTCGATGCCGGACGTGGTGCTGCCGACGGACGCCACGCAGGCCACCACGTCGACGGCCCCGGCCATGACCGGCCGCACCGCCCCCACCACCACGACCCGCACGGCGAGCCCGTCGGCCACCCCCTCGACATCCGCCACCACGCCCCCGCGCACCGGCGACACCACCACGCCCGCCGGCCCGTCCACCACGTCGGCGCACGCGTCCGGGTCCACCTCGGTCGCGGCCGGCAACCCGTCGAGCCCGGCCGACCCCACCACCGGCTCGGGCTCGGGCACCGACACCTCCACGCCGCCCGCGGGCAACCCCGCGCCCCCCTCCACGCAGGTGCTCCAGCTCGGCGACACCGGCCCGGCCGTCGCCGACCTCCAGCAGCGGCTCAGCGAGGTGTGGGTCTACGCCGGGCCGATCAACGGCGTCTTCAACAGCCAGGTGCAGCTGGCGGTGGCCACCTTCCAGGTCTGGTACTGGGTCACCGACGCGTCCGACGGCGACCACAACGGCGTGTACGGGCCCAAGACGCGCGCCGCCCTCGAACGGCAGACGCAGGGCGACTCGTAGTACCGCGAACGGCACCACGGCGGACGGCACACCACCGGGTCGGCGGGCCCTCCGTACCCTCGCGAAACTGGCGGAACTGGCGGAACTAGGCCCGCCCGGGCGCCGTATCGGCGGGTCCGGCCTGGTCCACGTACTGGAGCAGGCCCCACGTGAAGTGCGCGACCACCCGGCCGCCGGTCAGCGGGTCGGTCAGCGCCAGCCGGGCCCGGGACGGCGCGTCGGACGGCAGCGGGGCCGCCGGCGGGAAGGCCCGGGCCGCGTCGTCCACGGTGCACGACCACGGCGTCAGGTCCGCGATGGCCGCCGGGCGGGGCGGCTCGGCCCCCGGCGCGCGCACCAGCCACTCGTTGACCACCGCCCCGGCGCCACCACCGCCCGCACCGGGCAGCGTGACCACCTCGAACCTCAACTCCGGCCACAGCGGTACCGGCCACAGCGCCGCCCGCAGCGCCAGGTCCCCGGCCCGCTGCTCCCGTACGGCCTCCGGCGGCCCGAGCGCCGTACGGTAGCGGGCCTCACCGCGCGGGAACGTACGGCTGTGCAGCCGTGCCTGCCAGCGGCGGTTCGCCTCCCGCAGGTCGGTGTGGTTCGCGCCCAGCGTGCGCAGCGCGTCGTCGACCAGATCCGGCTGGTGGTCGGCCATCCGCCGCAGCAGCACGAGCTGGAACTGGAGCGGCCCGAAGGGTTCTGTGGGCATGCGGCGAGTCTAGGGCGGCGGGGGTGGGGGCTGGCGCAGCCGCCACATCTTTTGTATCGTGATGGAACAAAGTGGTTCCGCCCGCTTACCCTGACCGGCGGGCGGGACCACGGAGTAACGAAAGTTACCGTCGGGGGCGGTCGCAACGGCACCAGCCGAGGCGGCCGCCCCCGCACCGTCCATACGGTCATGTGCGGCCGCGTACGACTGCCTACGGCTACGTGCGACCGCGTACTGCCGCGCAGAACGCAACCTCGCAACTTCGCAACTTCGCACCCAGGGAGCACTTTCATGACGCCGTCCGCCTCGTCCGCCGAGTTCCGCGCCCGCGCGCTGCTGCTGGACATGGACGGCACCCTGGTGAACTCCGACGCGGTCGTGGAGCGCTGCTGGCGGCGCTGGGCCGAGCGCAAGGGGCTCGACCCGGTCCACGTGCTCTCGATCGTGCACGGCCGCCAGGGCCACGCCACGATGGCCGTACTCCTCCCGGACCGGCCGGTCGCCGAGAACCTCGCCGAGAACGCGGTGCTCCTCGCCGAGGAGACCGCCGACACCGACGGCGTGGTGCCCATCCCCGGCGCCCCCGCCTTCCTCGCCTCCCTCCAGGGGCACCCGCACGCCCTCGTCACCTCCGCGAGCATCGACCTCGCGCAGACCCGTATGAACGCGGCCGGCCTTCCGCTCCCGCCGGTCCGGGTCACCGCGGAGTGCGTGAGCGCCAGCAAGCCCGACCCCGAGGGATTCCTCAAGGGCGCCGCCGAACTCGGGTTCGCCGCCGAGGACTGCCTCGTCTTCGAAGACGCCGAGGTCGGCATCGCGGCGGCCCGCTCCGCGGGGATGCGGGTCATCGGCGTCGGCCCCCGCGCGGCCGCCCACCGGCCCAGCGCACACGCCCCCTCCCTGGAGCACGTGACCGTGCGCCCCGCGCCCGGCGGCGGCCTCATGGTGACCGTCACCGCGTGACCGCTACCGCCTGACCGCGGGCGCCTGACCGCGGGCGCCGATCCCGGGCGAAGCCACGCCGGCCGCGGGCGGAGGGCTGCCGGGACTCATACGGACGAACCTCCCGCGCCGCGCGGCGGCTCTATCGTGGAAACCCGGAGAGTCGGCACGGTTCGGGTGGGGGACATGCGACAACTGGTGGAGGTTCAACTCCCGGACGGACAGGCGATCTGGGCCCGGATCGAATCCCCCGGCGGACCGCAGGACTCCGGCCTCCTCGACGGCGGCGCCCGAGCGCTCCGCGGGTTCGAGACGACGCTGCGGACGGTGGCCACCAACGTCCGCGACGCCGTGGGACAGGCGGCCCCCGACAAGGTGAGCGTGGAGTTCGGCGTCGAACTCGCCCTCGGCAAGGACGGCTTGGTGGCCGCGCTGGCCGGGACGAGCGGCACCGCGGCGGTCAAGGTGACGCTCGAGTGGGGCGGCGAGCAGCCGGGCGCCGGGGCGCCGCAGTGACCGGGACCCGCTTAGCGGTGCGGTCGAACTGCCTTTGCGGACACCGCAGTTGACGTACCCGAGGTCCAGGTAGCCGGCGGTGCAGACCGCCACCATCGCGAGCGTGGCCAGCGGCCACCTGCGGCGCAGCGCCAGGACCAGCGCAGCCGTCACGAACAGCGCGAAGCCCCGGGCGTCGATGGGCACCTCCGCCCGCTGCGGGCTCCCCTCGAACCCCGTGCCGACGGCTCCGGCGACGGCGATCACGACCGCCGTCACGGCGTCGCCCAGCAGCGATCCGCTGATCCTCGTACGGCCCGCGCTCCCCTGCCGCCGGCTTCCGATCGGTACCGCGACCACCCGCGCCGTCTCCTCTCCCCCGCCCCGTTGTCCCCAACCTGCTCAGCATGGTCCGGGCGGAGCCGGGCCGCGTCCGCCCAGGGCGGCATCCGCACTACGCGGATCGGAGTACGTCCCGGAGCACGTCCTGGAGTACGCCCCGGAATACGCGGGGCCGCCCACCGCCGGGCCGATGTCACAGATCGGGGCGCCCGCCGGTCGTTCAAGGCAGTGGCACCCCGCGACGGAGTGCCCGGCAACCTCATCGCCCGGCTCGCAGCACAGAACGGAGAGAATGTGTTCGCCGCTTACGTCACGGTCACCATCCTCGGTGTGGTCTTCAACGGCGCCGCCGCCGTCACCTACCTGATCGGCCACGAATACCCCAAGACCCAGGCGGACATGAAGGGGATAGCCCGCAAGTGGGTGCCGGTGCTGGGCATGTTGCTGGCGGCGGGCACCGTGGGGCTGGCGGCCGGGTTCGCCGTGCCGCTGCTGGGGACCCTCGCCGCCTGCGGCCTCGTGCTGTACTTCATCGGCGCGATCCTCGCCCATCTGCGGGTGGGCTCGCGGAACATCGTGGGCGGGATCGTGTTCCTCGCCACGGCGGTGGCCGCCCTGACCCTCGGCCTGGCCGACCACGGACCCTGGTGACCGGGGAGCCACGCCCAGCGCGTGCCCTGCCCGTGCCCCGCGTGCCCCGCGCGCCCCGCGCGCCCCGCCGCGGGCGGACGCCGTCCGGCTACTCCCGGACCTCGGCGTCCACCAGCGGCCGCACGTCACCGCGGTCCGTGCCCAGGCCCGCGAGCAGGCGCAGCCCGTCCTCGGAGGGGCTGCCGGGGGCCGCGGTCAGCACCAGCAGCTCCATGCCGGACGCGTCGGGCAGCGAGAAGTTCTCCTGGTGCAGGTCCAGCAGTCCGACCAGCGGGTGCCGGTACGCCTTGCGTCCGTGCGTGCGGGCGCGCACGTCCGCGCGGGCCCACAGGCGCCGGAAGCGGTCGCTGCCCATCGCCAACTCGCCGATGAGCGAGGCCAGGCGGGGGTCGTCGGGGTACTTTCCCGCGGCCAGCCGCAGGTGCCCGACCACGTCCACGGTGCAGTCCTCCCAGCCCGCGTAGAGACCGCGCTCGGCCTCCTCCAGGAAGATGTGCCGGGCGGTGTTCAGGCCCGCCACCGGCCGGCCGTAGAGGAGGCCGGCCAGGCGGTTCCCGGCGAGCACGTCCATGCGGTGGTCCACCAGCAGCGCGGGCGCGTCGCCGACCAGGTCGAGGACGCGCAGCAGTTCGGGCCTGACCCGTCCGCCGGGCGCCTTCGCGCGACGGCGGCGCTGCCGGGCCAGCCGGCACAGGTGGTCGCGTTCGGTCTCGTCGAGGCCGAGGACGCGGGCGAGCGCGTCGAGCACCTGCAGGGAGGGCTGGGTCGCGCGGCCCTGCTCCAGGCGTACGTAGTAGTCGACGCTGACGCCGGACAGGTGCGCGACCTCCTCGCGGCGCAGCCCCTCGACCCGGCGGCGGCTGTCGGTGGCGAGGCCGAAGGCCGCCGGATCGACCCGGGAGCGCCGGGTCCGCAGGAAGCCCGCGAGATCGTCCATGGCTCCCAGTATGGCCTCGGCGGCGCCGCGCGAAGGTGGTCCTGCCGATACCAGGAAGTCCCGTCCGACGGAAGCGGCGCCCCTGAACAGCGGGCGCCGCGGTGTCCAGAATCGAAGGCACCCACCCGATCCGAAGGAGTCCCCCGTGAAGACGCTGATCGTCCACGCCCACCCGGAGCCGAAGTCGCTCAACGGCTCGCTGAAGGACCTCGCGGTGTCCACGTTGGAGAGCGCCGGTCACGAGGTGCTGGTGAGCGACCTCCACGCGATGAACTGGAAGGCGGTGGTGGACGCCGCCGACTACGGCCCGCACGCCTCCAGCCCGCTGAAGGTCGCCCGCGACTCCGGCCGGGCCTTCGACGCCGGGGCACTCGGCCCGGACGTCCGCGCCGAGCAGGAGAAGCTGCTGTGGGCCGACACGGTCATCCTCCAGTTCCCGCTGTGGTGGTACTCGATGCCCGCCATCCTCAAGGGCTGGGTGGACCGGGTGTTCACCTACCACTTCGCGTACGGCGTCGGCGAGCACAGCGCCACCAAGTACGGCGAGCGCTTCGGCGAGGGCTCCCTCGCGGGCAGGAGGGCGCTGCTGTCGGTGACTGCCGGCGGCCCGGAGTCGCACTACGCCGCGCGCGGGATCAACGGCCCCATCGACGACCTGCTGTTCCCGATCCAGCACGGCATCCTCTACTACCCGGGCATCGAGGTGCTGCCGCCCTTCGTGCTGTACGGCACCGACCGGATGACCGACGAGGAGTACCCCGACGTCGCCCGAGCCTGGCAGCAGCGGCTGCTCACCCTGGAGACGACCGAGCCGATCGCGTTCCGGCGGCAGAACTTCGGCGACTACGAGATCCCGTCGCTGCACCTGAAGGAGGGGCTGGAGCCCGCGGGCCGCACGGGTTTCGGGCTGCACGTGGGCAACTGACGCGAACGGGTGCGGCCTCCGCGGCGCGGACGCGGTCGGGGCATGCGTCAGTGCGCGGCGTGCGTCAGTGCGGGGCGGCGCGGAGGCCGTTGACGAGGAGGGCGATCAGGCGGCGCGGGTCGTAGCCGGGGTCGCTGTCCGCCCCGACGCACAAGTTGCCGACGCCCCGCATGAGTTCGAGCCCGTCCAGGCGGTCGGAGCCGTCGAGATCGGCGCGGATATCGCCGTGTTCGGCGGCGGCGTCGAGGAGTCGGTCGCAGACGGGGGCGAGCCGGTCGACGAAGTGCGCGTGCAGCGCGTCGAACCCGGGGCTGTCGGGCCGCAGGACGGCGGCGAGCCCGTGCTTGGTGACGAGGAAGTCGACGAAGAGGTCGATCCACTGCCGCAGGGCGTCGTACGGGGTGGCCGCGCTCGCGAGAAGCGCGGGGCCGGCGGCGGCGCAGGCGTCGACCTGGTGGTGGTAGACGGCGACGATGAGGTCCGCGCGGGTCGGGAAGTGGCGGTAGACGGTGCCGACCCCGACCCCGGCCTTCTCCGCGATGGCGCGTACCGGCGCCTCGACGCCGGAGGCGACGAAGACCTCGGCGGCCGCGTCCAGCAGGGTCTGCTGGTTGCGCCGGGCGTCCTTGCGCCTGGACCCGGCCGGTCCGCTTCCCGTGCCGTGCGCGCTGCCGTCCACGTCGTCCACCGCGTGATCCTCCCAGGAGCTTGCAAAGCGGAACGTCGCTCCGTATCGTTGGCGGAGCAAGGTTCCGTTTCGTGCATTGTGGCAGATCAGGGGCCGGCCACCAAGCCGTCCCGCGCCGCGGCACGCCCTCCTCGCGCTCTCGCTCCCGCCCGGCAGGACCCGCGGCGCCACACCGGCCGCCCGCCGGGCGCATCGAACGGAAGGCAGCTCCATGTCCGACCCGACCACTGCGACCATCTCGACCCCATCAGCCACTTCAGAAACTTCAGGCACTTCTGGCACCTCTGGCACCTCTGGCGTATCCGCGACCGTGATATCCGTACGGCCGGTCGTCCTGCCCGCCGCGCCCGAGCGCGGCGAGGACCTCCAGGTCCGCGTCGCCGCCCCCGCCGACGGCCACCACCTGCCCGTCGTCGTCTTCTCGCACGGCTTCGGCGAGTCGATGAACGGCTACGCCCCGCTCGCGGACTTCTGGGCCGCCCACGGCTTCGTGGTCCTGCAACCCACCCACCTCGACTCCCGCACCCTCGGCATTCCCGCCGAGGACCCCCGCACCCCCCGCATCTGGCGTTTCCGCATCGAGGACCTCACCCGCGTCCTGGACGGGCTCGACCTGCTGGAAGCCGCCGTGCCGGGCCTCGCCGGGCGCGTCGACCACGACCGCGTCGCGGTGGCCGGCCACTCCTGGGGCGCCCAGAGCGCGAGCACGCTGCTCGGCGCCCGCGTCCTGGACTCCGCCGGGGTGCCCGGCGAGGACATGACCGACCCCCGCGTCAAGGCCGGCGTCCTGTTCGCCCTGACCGGTCTGGGCGACGAGCTGACCCCGTTCGCCGCCGAACACTTCTCCTTCATGCGGCCGTCCTTCGACGCCATGGCCGCACCGGCCCTCATCGTGGCCGGCGACCACGACCAGTCCGCGCTGTCCACCCGCGGCCCCGACTGGTTCACCGACCCCTACACCTACAGCCCGGGCGGCAAGAGCCTGCTCACGCTCTTCGGGGCCGAGCACTCGCTCGGCGGCATCAACGGGTACGAATCCACCGCCACGACGGACGAAAACCCGGCCCGCGTCGCGCTGGTCCAGCGGCTCAGCACGGCCTTCCTGCACAGCGCGCTCCGCCCCGAGGACACCGGCTGGACGGCAGCGGCCGCCGCCCTGGCCGAAGACCCCAGCCCGCTGGGGACGTTGGAGAGCAAGTAGGCGTCAGCAGGACCCGCCACCGTCGAGATAGCCCACCAGGTAGTTCTGGTAGGGCTGGTACGCCTTGTGGACGACGGCGGGGTCCACCAGCCAGGCGTCGTACGCGCGGGTCTGCGCCGCGTCGGCGCCGTCGACCAGCCGTCCGCTCGACGGGTCGAGGAACGCCCGGCCCGCGCTGAACCGCTTGGCATAGACCTCCGGTTGCCCGGACGTGGTGGTCTTCGGGTGCGCGGGATCGGCGACGGCGGGGAAGCGCTCGCCGTTGACGACGAAGCCGGCCACCCGCTCCTCCCACGAGTCCAGCACGAGACTGTCGCAGGAATCGGCCTTGGCGGGGTCGGGTGCGGCCCGCCGCACCGTGGTGACCAGACTCTGCCGCGACTTCAACGACTCCAGCGCCGAGTCGGGCGTACGGGAGGGCGCGGGCTTGGGCGCCGCGTGCCCTCCCCCGCACCCGGTCAGCGCGGCCGTCACGGCAGCCGCGACGGCGATGAGCGGGACGACCGATGATCGGCGCACGATCGGCTCCCCCCGGAGACGTGGGGCGCAGCCTAACCC
>NZ_JACEGK010000368.1:0-8064 GCF_056859195.1 Streptomyces sp. NH27 | reverse complement strand
CGACCCCGGCGCCGACCACGCCCTCGCCCTCGACCACCGCGCCCAGGACCCGCAAGCCGACCCCGAAGGCGACCCCGAAGCCGACCCCGCACCCCCCGGTCGCGGCACCGCCGTCGCCCGCCGCGCCCGCGACGTCCACCCGTAAGGGCGTCGGCGTGTGGACCTTCGACGGCGTGAACGCCGCGCTCCAGCAGTCCGGCGCGAGCTGGTACTACACCTGGTCCACCACCCACGCCGGCATCAGCGGCTCCGGCTTCGTACCGATGATCTGGGGTGCCGACAGCGCGAGTTCGGCCGCCCTCGCACAGGCGAAGGCCGCGGGGCCGTACCTGCTGGGATTCAACGAGCCGGACATGGCAGGGCAGTCGAACATGACGGTCGACCAATCGCTGGCGTTGTGGCCGAAGTTGGAGTCCGCCGGGAAGGTGCTGGGCAGTCCCGCGGTGGCGTACGGCGGGGACGCGTCCGGCGGCTGGCTGGACCGTTTCATGACCGGCGCGCGGCAGAAGGGCTACCGCGTCGACTTCATCACGCTGCACTGGTACGGCGGGGACTTCACCACAGCCGACGCCGTCGCCCAGCTCAGGTCCTACCTCCAGGCCGTCCACGACCGTTACCACAAGCCCATCTGGCTGACCGAGTTCGCGCTCACCGACTTCTCCACCGGCAGCGCCCGTTTCCCCGGCGCCCAGCAGCAGGCCGCCTTCCTCACGGCCGCCACGAAGATGCTCGACGGCCTGCCCTACCTCCAGCGGTACGCCTGGTTCGGCCTCCCGGCCAAGGACGGCGCGCCCAGCACCGGCCTCTTCCACAGCGGCCCGGTGGTCACGGACGAGGGCCACGCGTTCGAGCGCGCGCGCTGACACACACCACCCCGGAGAGGTGCGGCGGGCCGGCCCCTCCGCCACATGGTGAACACAAACCGACGCAATCGAACAGGTCGGTACACAGCTTCCTGTGTCCGATCTATTGTGCGACCCCGCACCCCCTCCTATTGTTCGACTTCGATTGATTCTGTTGGGAGTTGGCCCCTCGGGGAACGTGGAGGTCGCAGTGCGAAGTCATCCGACCGGTGGCGTGTCCGGCAGATCCCAGCGGCGCCGAGGGCGGTGGTGGGCGGGTCTTGCCGCGGCGATGGCGATCGCCCTGTCCGCGGGCACCACCGCACCCGCCATGGCGGCAGGCGCCGCGCACACCGCGGCCGCGAAGACGGCCGACGCGGCCACGACGGACAACGCGGCCAAGGGACACACCGGTTCGAAGCCGCACACGGTGACCTTCGACGGCTACTCCTTCCTCGTCGACGGCAAGCGCACGTACCTGTGGTCGGGCGAGTTCCACTACTTCCGGCTGCCGAGCCCGGACCTGTGGCTGGACATCTTCCAGAAGATGAAGGCCGCCGGGTTCAACTCCACCTCCCTGTACTTCGACTGGGGATACCACTCGCCGAAGCAGGGCGTGTACGACTTCACCGGGGTACGGGACGTCGACAAGCTGCTCGACATGGCCCAGCAGGCCGGCCTGTACGTGATCGCCCGCCCGGCGCCGTACATCAACGCGGAGGTCGACGGCGGCGGTCTGCCCGGGTGGCTGACCACCAAGGAGGAGAAGAACCGCACCGACGACCCGCAGTTCCTGAAGTACTCCGACGAGTGGCTGACCCAGATCGACCGCATCATCGCCCGGCACCAGCTGACCAACGGCACCGGCACGGTGATCGCGTACCAGGTCGAGAACGAGTACTACAACGGCTCCGCGTCGGCCCGCGCCTACATGAAGCACCTGGAGGACAAGGCCCGCGCCGACGGCATCACCGTGCCGCTCACCGGCAACAACAACGGCACCTTCAACTCCGGTGACGGCGCCCTGGACGTGGACGGGCCCGACGCCTACCCGCAGGGCTTCAACTGCTCCAACCCCACGAAGTGGAACGGCGTCCCGGACCTGAGCTACGACCACCCGGCCGGAAGACCGCTCTACACACCGGAGTTCCAGGGCGGCGCCTTCGACCCCTGGGGCGGCCCCGGCTACGACAAGTGCGCCCAGCTGATCAACGACCAGTTCGCCGACGTCTTCTACAAGCAGAACATCGCCGTCGGCGCGACCGCCCAGAGCTTCTACATGACCTACGGCGGCACCAACTGGGGCTGGCTCGGCGAGCCGGAGAACTACACCTCCTACGACTACGGCGCCGCGATCCGCGAGACCCGCCAACTCGACCCGAAGTACGACGAGGACAAGCTGATCGGGTACTTCACCCAGTCGGTGGCCCCGCTGACCAAGACCGACCCGATCAAGGCGTCGCCGCCGGACGACACCGCCGTGATCGACACCGCCCGGATGAACCCCGACGCCAAGACGCAGTTCCACGTGCTGCGGCACTCGGACTCCACCTCCACGGCCACCGACAAGACCCACATCGCACTGGACCTCAACGCCCAGCCGATCACCGACACCAGCTACACCTGGGACGACCCCGACGCCACGCTGCAGTACTCCGGCAACTGGTCGCACGTGTCGAACCAGAGCTACACCGGCGGCGACTACAAGAACACCGAGTCGTTCTCCAACACCGCCGGTGACTCGGTCACCATCCCCTTCGACGGGACCGCGGTCCGCTGGATCGGGCCGAAGACCAACAACCACGGCTACGCCGACGTCTACCTCGACGGCACCAAGGTCGCGACCGTGGACGACTTCGGCAGCGAGAGCCAGGCGGTGGTCTTCCAGAAGACCGGCCTGACCGCCGGCGCGCACACGCTGAAGATCGTCGTCGACGGCAGCCACAGCTCGGGCTCCACGGACAACTTCGTCTCGATCGACGCCATCGACGTGCCGACGGCCGCGTCGGTCCTGCCGACCTACCCCGTCGTGCCGCAGCAGCCGGGCACCGCGATCACGCTCGACGGCCGCGACTCGCACATCATCGTGGCGAACGACAAGCTCGGCGACTCCCAACTCCAGTACTCCACCTCCGAGATCATGACCACGGCGACCATCGCCGGCCGGGACGTCTCCGTGCTGTACGGGGACGCGGGCAGCGACGGCGAGACCGTGCTGCGCTACACGTCCAAGCCGACCGTGACCAGCACCGGCGGCCAGGTCGCCACGACCTGGGACGCGGCCACCGGCGACCTGCGGCTGAACTACACGCACAAGGGCCTGATCCGGATCAGCATCAGCGGCGGCGGCTCCCGCCCGAGCCTGCTGCTCGTCGGCGACAAGCCGACCGCGGAGACCTTCTGGCGGCAGGACACCGCGACGGGGCCGGTCCTGGTGCGCGGCAGCCACCTGCTGCGGACGGCGACCAGCCTGGACGGCGGCCGTACGGTGGCACTCACCGGCGACAACGCCGACGACAAGGACCTCGAGGTGTTCACCTCGGCCGACCACGTCACCTGGAACGGCCGCGCGCTCGACGGCCGGGCCGCCGCCGGCGCCGCGGGCCGCACCGGGCAGATCCCCGTCGCCGCCCCGGTGAAGCTGCCGGCGCTGACCAACTGGAAGCACGCCGAGGAATCCCCCGAGTCGGCGCCCGGCTTCGACGACTCCAGCTGGCAGACGGCCGACAAGTCGACCACCAACAGCTCCTCCGGCGTCAACTCGCTGCCGGTGCTCTACGCCGACGACTACGGCTTCCACACCGGCAACACCTGGTACCGCGGGCGCTTCCGGGCCGGCGACGGCGAGACGGGCATCCACCTGGTCTCGGACTCCGGCGGCGGGGCGCAGGCGTTCTCCGCCTGGCTCAACGGCACCTTCCTCGGCAGTTCCACCACCGGCAGCGCGGACTTCACCTTCCCGGCCGGCGCGGTGAAGCCGACCGGCGACAACGTCATCTCCGTCCTGACGGTGAACATGGGCCACGAGGAGGACTACAACTCCTCCAACGGCAACAAGTCCGCCCGCGGCCTGACCAGCGCCTCGCTGATCGGCGCGCCGCTCACCCCGGTCACCTGGCGGTTGCAGGGCGTGCGCGGCGGCGAGGACCTGATCGACCCGGTGCGCGGCACCCTGTCGACCGGCGGTCTGTACGGCGAGCGGGCCGGCTGGTCGCTGCCGGGCTACCCGGACGCGAAGTGGGCGAACACCACCTTGCCGGCGACCGACACCCGGCCCGGCGTCTCGTGGTACCGCACCGACGTCAAGCTCAACCTGCCGAAGGGCCAGGACACTTCACTCGGGCTGACCTTCACCGACGACCCGTCGCGCAAGTACCGCGCCGAGATCTTCGTGAACGGCTGGCAGGTCGGCAACTACGTCAACTACCTCGGCCCGCAGCACACTTTCCCGGTGCCGAACGGCATCCTGAACCCCGACGGCCACAACTCCATCGCCATCGCGGTGTGGAACCTGGACGGCAGCACCGGCGGGCTCGGCAAGGTCGCGCTCACCAACTACGGCAGCTACGCCTCCTCGCTGAAGGTGGCGCAGAACAACAGCCCCGGCTACAACCCGGTGAAGTACGCGATGCCGGCCGCGCCCGGGGTCGCCACCTCGCTGGACGTGCCGAACACCGCGAAGTCCGGGCAGGCGTTCACCGCCACCTCGACGGTGCGCGTCCCGGCCGGGCAGCCGACGGCCGGCGCGCTGACCGCCTCGCTCGCCCTGCCCGACGGCTGGAGCGCGAAGGCAACCGGCGCCGGGACGGTGGCCCGTCTCCAGCCGGGCAAGTCGGCCACCTTCAGCTGGAAGGTCCAGCCGCCGAGCGGCACCCTCGCCTCCGCCGCGGTGCTCACCGCCACGACGCACTACGTCCAGCGCGGCCGCAAGGCGACCAGCTCCGACGAGCGCGTCATCGAGGCGGTCCCGCCGGTCCCGCCGGCCGGGCAGAACGCCGTGAGCGACCTGCCGTTCCTGTCCGCCACCAACGGATGGGGCCCGGTGGAGCGCGACATGAGCGTCGGTGAACAGGCGGCCGGGGACGGCCGTCCGATCAGCATCAACGGTGTCGGCTACGCCAAGGGCCTGGGCACCAACGCGGTGAGCGACGTGCAGCTCTACCTCGCCGGCCAGTGCACCCGCCTCACCGCGGACGTCGGGGTCGACGACGAGACGGGCGGCGGGGGCACGGTCACCTTCTCGGTGATCGCCGACGGCAAGACGCTGGTCACCACCCAGACCATCCGCGGCAAGCAGGCAGCCGTGCCGATCGACGTCGACATCACCGGCGCCCAGGTGGTCGACCTCAAGGTCGGCGACGCAGGCGACGGGAACGGCAACGACCACGGCGACTGGGGGGCGCCGACCCTGACCTGCGGCTGAGGTTCCGGTCAGCCTCCTTTGAGTCCCCGCACCGGCTGCCGGCCGGTGCGGGGACTCAGGGGTTCCGGGGACCCGGCCCCGCCACGGTCAGCCGAAACAGCCGGTCCGCCTCGGCGGGACCTCGGCATCCCGCTCACCGGCTTCCAGAAGTGGGCGCAGGAGCACATGCGGGTGGACGCCTGATCCGCCGGGCCGGAAACGTGGCGGCGGCGGAGCCGTCGGTCAGGGTGCCGCGGACTCCGCCGCGCGGGCCGGGCGGGCCGTGTGCAGCGCCGTGGCGGCAGAGGTCGCGGGGGCGCCCCAGGAGGCCGGCGGGCGTGCGGTGAGCACCGGGTCGACCGTCACATGCCTCGCCCCGAGCGGCTCGGCGAGCCGCCGCAACGCCGGCTCCGAGAGCCGGATCCACGGCTGCGTCGGCCCGAGCACGGACCGCAGCCGCCGGTCGGTGGTGAAGGCGACCGCGGTGCGCGTGCCGAAGGGCGTCCGCCACAGCCGTACGACGTCGCCGGCGGGCCCGCGCCGCACCGGTACGTAGAGCGCTCGGCCGGCCGCCCCGTCGGACTCATCGGCGACACCGGCAACGGACGGCTGGTGCTGGCTCACGTGCATGTCTTTACGGTAACCCGCCGCCGTCTCCTCGTCCGCGCCGGTCCGGGTGCCCCGCACCGCGCCCGGGCCGCATCGGCGGCCGCCCGGCGGGCCGCCGGCCGGGTTCGCCCATGGCCGATGACCAGGCCGGCCGCCCCCGACCGCTGCCGCGCGCCGGACACCCGATACGCAGCTACGCCCGAACGGGTGAAGCCCGCACCGATCCGGCGACCGGCCCGGACGTGCTGAACGTCACTGCCGCTCGGCGGGTCCTGCCGGAGTCCCGGCGGGGCCGGAACCGGCGCCATGGGCCGGCGGATGGGCGTCCGGCGGCCAGGGCCTGGGGGAACGACGGTGCGCCGGCGTCCGGACGGCGTCAGGCGCGGGTGTTCGACACGGCCGCGATGCCGGTCAGATATCCGTGCAGCACCGTCTTGAACTCCCTTGCCAGCCTGGTCTGTTCACGGGTGGTCGAGCCCTCCAGCGCCGGCAGCATCGCCCTGACGATGTGCACCACGACCTTGGCGCAGCGCCGCCGGTTGGCAGGCGTCAGGTCGGGCGCGGCGGCGGCGACCACCGTCTCCATGACGTGCTGGGCACCGGATTCCAGGGTGGCGGTGGAGGCGGCGGTCCTGACCGGGGGCGCGGTACCGGCGAAGAGCGGCCGGAAGGCGGGGCTGGCCCGGCTGAAGGCGAGCACCGGGTCGACCATCCGGTCCACCAGTTCGCCGATCGGCATCTCGCCGAGCGCCGGGTCCCGCACGAACCCGAAGACGGTGCGGAGTTGGGAGAGGTAGCGCTCCGCGAGGACCTGCGCCATCGCCTCCTTGTTCGGGAAGAACTGGTAGAGCGTGCCGGGAGAGGCGCCGGCCCGGGCGGCGATGCTGTTGGTCGTCGCGGACTCGTAGCCGACCTCGGCGAACTCCTCGGCCGCGGCGTCGAGGAGTTGCGCGATGCGCCTCTCGCCGCGGGCCAGCCGCCGTTTCGGCGCGGGCACGGGACGGTCGGAGCCGGTGGCGGGGCGGGCTCCTGCCGTGGCGGCCTGGGCGTCCGGCGGTGGTGTGCGCGGCATTCACTCTCCCGGTTGCGAACCACGGTCGGCCGCCGGTGCCCTGCCTGCCCGGGAACTGTCCCCGGGGGCGGGCCGGCCGACCGCCGCGCAGGTCACGGCGGCCGTGCCAGCGTAACGCGCCGACCCCAACTAACATGGGCCGGCGGCTGTTTGACATGCTGAACGTACACTCATACGCTGACGCCCTTACGAGTGAAGACTCGTAAGTAGACCGGTCGCACCGCGGGCATGGCCCGCCCACGTGTGCGGCCGAGCGGTCCCCCGGGGCCCGCGGCGCCGTCACACCCCGTACGTGGCAGCGCCCGACCCCGGATGCGGTGGGCACCTGCTCCGTGCCGAGCCGAGGGACCGCTCACACGGCCCCGCCCTGCCTCCTCGCGAGGCCGGGGCGGGGCCGTACCCGTACCATCCGTGCGTGGAACTGCGCCAGTTGAGGTACTTCGTCATGGTCGCCGAGGAACTGCACTTCGGGCGGGCCGCGGACCGGCTGCACATCGTGCAGTCCGCCGTCAGCCAGCAGGTGCGGCGGCTGGAACGCGAGTTGGGCGCGGAACTGCTCGACCGCTCGCCGCGGCACGTACGGCTCACCGAGGCGGGCGCCCGGTTCCTGCCCGAGGCGCGCGCGGTGCTGGCCGCGGAGGAGCGGGCCCGGGCCGCCGTCACGCAGTTCGCCGACGTCCGGGCCCGTACGCTGCGGCTCGGCACGAGCACCGGGCTGGGCGTGCACCTCGACCGGGTGCTGGACGCCTTCGCCGACCGCGCCCCCGGCTTCACCGTCGAGCTGGTGTCGGCCTCCACCCTGGACCGGCTGGAGGGCGTCGCGGCCGGCGAGCTGGACGCGGCCTTCGTCCGCGGGGACTGGCCGTTGCCGGCCCGCGGCGCGGTGGGTGCGGGCGGCCGGGCCGCGCTCCAGTGCGCGCCGGACGCCGAGGTCGACGGGGTGTGCGTGGTGCCGCTGTGGGCCGAGCCGCTGGTGGCGGTGGTGTCCGCGCGCAACCCGCTCGCCCGGCAGGCGGACGTGGCGATCGAGCAACTGGCCGAGGTGCCGCTGCGGTTGGTGGCCCGGCGGACCAATCCGCCGCTGGTCGACCTGGTGGTCGACGCCTGCGCCGCGGCCGGGTTCGAGCCGGTGCCCGGGG
>NZ_JACEGK010000367.1:0-8086 GCF_056859195.1 Streptomyces sp. NH27 | reverse complement strand
TCGCCGTGCTGGTCCTCCTCGGCGTCGGCGTGGGCGTCTGGTACATCAACGACGGCCAGTTCACAACCGTCCCGGGTGTGCTGTCGCTGCCGCAGGCGAAGGCGGAGCACCAACTCGACAAGGCCGGCCTGGGCACCAAGGTGAAGCAGGACTTCTCGCTGACGGTGCCGCGCGGCAGTGTGATCGCCACCGACCCCTCCCCCGGCAAGCGCATCCGCGGCAACGGCACGGTGACGCTGACGGTGTCCAAGGGCCCGCAGCACGTCCGGGTGCCCGACGTCGCCGGGCGCGACCTGGCCACCGCCCGCAAGGAGATCAAGGCCGCGAGCCTGACCCCGGGCACCGTCAGCCAGACGTTCAGCGACGACGTGCCGCGCGGCGGGGTGGTCTCCACCGACCCGAAGGGCACCACGGAACTGGCCCCGGGCACCCCCATCGCGATCACGGTCTCGCGCGGCGCCCCGGTCGACGTGCCGGACGTGGTCGGCGAGTCGGTCACCGACGCCCAGCAGGACCTGGAGGCGGCCGGGCTGAAGGTGGTGCTCGCGCCGGGCAAGGTCTTCTCCGACGTGGCCGACAAGGACAAGGTCGCGCTGGAGTCCCCGGGCAGCGGCAGCCAGGCCGCCAAGGGCGACTCGGTGACGATCACGGTCTCCAAGGGCCAGCAGCAGTTCCCGGTGCCGGACGTGACCGGCAAGAGCGCGGGCGACGCGAAGAAGATCCTCCAGGCCGCGGGCTTCGACGTCCGTGTGATCAACATCTTCTTCGGCAGCACCGTGTTCAGCCAGTCGCCCGACGGCGGCAGCCAGGCCCCCAAGGGCGCCACGATCACCCTCTGGGTGCGCTGAGACCGGTGGCCGAGTGAACGAGCAGATCACGCCTGGCCGGCTGCGCAACCCGGTCGGCGCGCACGTGCCGGTGGCCGGCGGCCTCGCCACCAAGGGCCTCGGCTACGCGAAGCAGTTGGGCGCGGAGGCGGTCCAGGTCTTCGTGGCGAACCCGCGCGGCTGGGCGACCGGCCCGGGCGACCCGGCGCAGGACGAGGAGTTCCGCGCCCGCTGCGCCGACGCGGCCCTGCCGGCGTACGTCCACGCGCCGTACCTGATCAACTTCGGCTCGCACACCCCGGAGACCGTCGACCGCTCGGTGGCGTCGCTACGGCACTCGCTGCGGCGCGCGCGGGCGATCGGCGCGCTCGGGGTCGTGGTGCACACCGGTTCCGCGACCGGCGGCCGCGGTCGCGAGGTCGCGTTGGCGCAGGTACGGGAGCGGATGCGGCCCCTGCTGGACGAGTTGACGCACGACGACGACCCGTGGCTGCTGCTGGAGTCGACCGCCGGCCAGGGTTCCTCGCTGTGTGCCCTCGCCGAGGATCTGGGGCCCTACCTCGACGCGCTGGACCGGCATCCCCGGGTCGGGCTCTGCCTCGACACCTGCCATGTGTTCGCCGCCGGCCACGACATCGCCGCGCCCGGCGGGGTGGACCGGATGTTCGCGGAGATCGAGGACGCGGCGGGGGCGGGGCGGCTCCGGCTGATCCATGCGAATGACTCGAAGGCGGGGTGCGGGGCGCACCTCGACCGCCACGAAGGTATCGGGGCCGGCCGGATCGGGGTGGCCCCCTTCCGCGAGATTCTGGCCCACCCGGCGGCTTCCGGGGTGCCCTTGATCATCGAGACCCCGGGGGGACCTGAAGGCCACGCCTCGGACGTGAAGTTGCTCCAGTCGCTTCGCCGGGATCAGCCCGGGGATTAGCCCTGGAGTAGCCGGGCACATCTGGGGCGCCCTGGAGCCGGGTCAGAGCTCCGGGCCGTCGCCCGGGGCTTCCTGGAAGGAGTAGCGCTGCTCGTTCCAGGGGTCCCCGAGGTTGTGGTAGCCCCGCTCCTCCCAGAACCCGCGGCGGTCGGCCGTCATGTACTCGATGCCGCGGACCCACTTGGGCCCCTTCCAGGCGTAGCGCTTGGGGACGACGAGGCGGACGGGGAAGCCGTGTTCCGCGGTGAGCGGCTGGCCGCTTTCGTGGGTGGCGAAGATGGTGAGGTCGTCGAGGAAATCGTCGATGCGGAGGTTGGAGCTGAATCCGTACTCGGCCCAGACCATGACGTGGGTGACGTCGTCCGCGGGCGGCGCGAGCTTCGCGACGGTGGCGGCGGCGACCCCGCCCCACTCCATCCCGGTCATCGAGAACTTGGTGACGCAGTGGAAGTCGGCGACCACGGTGGCGTACGGGAGCGCGGAGAACTCCTCGTGGTTCCACACCGGCCGCGCCCCCTGCGCGGTCGCACCGAAGACGCGGAAGTCCCAGCGGTCGGGGCGGAAACGCGGCACGGGGCCGTAGTGCGTGACCGGCCAGCCCCGCTGGCGCCGCTGCCCCGGGGGAAGCTGCCCCTCCGGATGCTCGTGCCGACCCATAGCACCATGGTGACAGACCGGCCGCGGTACTTCCGCCGCGAGGCACTGCCGACCGTCCCGACCAGGGGTTTCGCCGCGCCGGGCGGCGACACCGTAAGCGTGCACTTACTGGATCACGCCGCTGCGCGGTGCGAGGATGCCCCGAACTGTCGAGCCCGAACGGGAAGGACGGCGTTGCCATGCAGGGCGACCCCGAGGTCATCGAGTTCCTCAACGAACAGTTGACCGCCGAGCTGACCGCGATCAACCAGTACTTCCTGCACGCGAAGATGCAGGACAACTTCGGGTGGACGAAGCTCGCGAAGAACACCCGCGCCGAGTCCTTCGACGAGATGCGGCACGCCGAGATCATCACCGACCGCATCCTGCTGCTGGAGGGCCTGCCGAACTACCAGCGGCTGTTCCATGTGCGGGTGGGGCAGACCGTCACGGAGATGTTCCAGGCCGACCGGCTGGTCGAGGTCGAGGCGATCGACCGGCTGCGCCGGGGCATCGAGCTGATGCGGTCGAAGTCCGACGTCACCTCGGCGCGGCTGTTCGAGGACATCCTCAAGGACGAGGAGCACCACATCGACTACCTGGACACGCAGCTCGGGCTGATCGAGAAGCTGGGTGAGCCGCTCTACATCGCGCAGCAGATCGAGCAGCCGGAGAGCTGACGGCGGGCGGGGCCGCGACCGATCAGGCGACGCGCCGCAGCGGCAGCGGCAGGGCCGGAGGCGCGGTCGCAGGCTGCAACGGCATCGACCCGGGCTCCAAGGGCGCCGTCGCCGGTGCCCCGGCAGCCTTCGCCGGTTCCAGCCTGGTGCGGGTGGCGCAGCCGTCACCGCGGCCCAGGACCGCCTGGATGCGCTTGACGCAGGACCCGCAGTCGGTTCCGGCCTTGCAGGCGGAGGCGATCTGGCGCGGGGTGCACCGCCCCTCCTCGGCGTGCTGCTTGACCTGCTGCTCGGTGATGCCGAAGCAGGAGCAGACGTACATGCAGGTCACCGCCGATCCAGGGCCAAGAGCTACTGAGGTAACCCTTACCTTACCCAGAGGGCCAGGCAGAAGAAAAGCCACGAGGGGCGCGGATCGATGTGATCCGCGCCGCCCCTACCGCACACGACGCCCACCTGCTGGTAGTCGCGGCCCTACGCGGCCTGATCCGCACATGGATGCGATTGCAGGCGCAGGAATACGGCGCCGGTTCGGGTCCGGCCCTGCGACGCCCCGGCCTGGGGGCCGCAGGGCTGGATCACGACGACCGCCCAGGCGGGGTGCCGCACGGCTAGTGCCGCGACCGGCAAGGTTTGCCCGGTAGCGAGGTGCCCTGGTGCTCCCCCATGGCCTTCGGCGTGGGTGGTACCCCCAGGCCGCAAGGCGGCCGGAAGCCCTCGTAGTGGGCCTACTCGGGCTTTCGGCCAACGCGGCGGGCGCGCGTGCCAGGGCGGCGAGCGGGGCAAACCTTGCCGGGAGGGGCACTAGTTCTTGGAGCGGTTGCCGGTCGGTGTGGGCTCGGGGCCGGTGGTGCATCCGGCCTTACGGCAGTTCGGGTTCTCACAGGACACGGGTGACCGTGGTGCGCACAACTGCACGTCCCTCAGCAGGAGGCCGTCACGCCGTTGGAGTTCTTCGGGATGATCGATCCCGACACCGGGGCCAAGTCGAGCCCCACCGTGTGGGTCGACCAGCAGAAGCACGAGTTCGTCTTCCAGGGCTGGAAGCCCGATGAGGTCACGCTCGCGGAAGCGGCGGCGTTCGAGGTCCCCGGGCACGCCGTCGGCATCCCGGACCACGAAGCCGTCATCCGTATCCCCGCCAGGATGCTGCACATGATCAGGGAGGCGTGCGATGCCCTCGACGGGCACCCCGACGTTCGATGAACTGATCGAGAGCTGCGCTCGCTCAGCGGTACATCTGGAGATACGCGACGCCTACGGAGTCGCCGATGAGGCCGACGATTTTGCCCACTGGCAAGCTACCGGCGAACGAGACACCGACCCGGGATCGCCTTACTGGGGTCCATGGGTGGAATGGGTCCAACAGGCCGTCAGCCGAGGTGTGACCATGCGCCGAACCCGCATCGTCGGCGAGCCCGTCTCCGACTACATCCGGTACGAGCACGCCGGCACCCTCGTCAACATCGGCGCCGGCGAGCAAGTACGGTGGCTGCCGCGCCGGCAGACGTCGGACGTCGCCCTGCCCGGCAATGACTTCTGGCTGTTCGACGACGAGTGGGTCCACTGGAACCACTTCAGCGGTGACGGTGGCTGGATGGGCGAGGAGATCACCAACCACCCGGCCACCGCCAAGTTCTGCGCCGACGCCTTCGAGGCCATCTGGGAACGAGCCATCCCGCACAACCAGTACAACATCAAGTAACCGCCCAGGTCACCGATGCCCGAATCCCCGTCCTCGTCCGCCCAGGCCGCACGCGAGGCAGTGGCCCGGCGCCTTCGCACCATGCGCAAGAGCGCCGGACTCACGGTGACCGAACTCGCCGACCAGTGCGGCTGGCACCACGCCAAGACCAGCAGGATCGAGAACGGCCGCACCGCGCCCAACGCCACCGACATACGGCGCTGGGCGGCAGCCTGCGGTCGGCCCCAGGACGCCGACGATCTCATCGCCCAGTCCCTCAACGCCGAGTCGATGTATCGGGAGTGGCGTGAACAGATTCGAGCTGGGCTGCGGCAGCTTCAGGAAAGCGTCATCGACCTGTACCAGCAGACCGAGCTGTTCCGGGTCTACTCCACAACCATGGTGCCCGGCCTGCTTCAGACCGAGGGATACGCGGCCGCCCTCCTGTCGGCCATCGCCGACTTCCGGCAGATCCCCGTCAACGACGGGCCCGAGGCGGCGGCAGCTCGCGTCGAACGGTCCCGGATCATTCACCAGGCCGGACACCGGTTCGTCATTCTGATCGAGGAAGCGGCTCTCCGCTATCAGCTCGGCGACGGTGACGCCATGGCCGCCCAGCTCGGCCAGTTGCTTACCGCAGGCGCACTGCCTGCCGTCTCCCTTGGCGTCATCCCCGCTGCGACGCCAGATCGCCGCATGTGGCCACAGGAGACCTTCCACGTCTACGACGACCGGATGGTGTCGGTCGAACTGCTGTCGGCTGAGGTGACAATCACGCAACCCAGCGAAGTGGCGCAGTACGTTGCCGCGTTCGAGCGACTGCGGGGTATGGCCGTTTACGGGGCGGAGGCACGGGCGTTGATCGTGCAGGCCATCGACACCCTGACGTGACGTGTTGAGAGGTCGGCGAGGAAGCGGAAGTTCCTGATGGTCCCTTCTGTCAGGCGATTTTGATCGCTCAAGGGCGATACCCCTCGCACCGGGAAGGGCGAGCTGGGAGCGGTTCCGGGGGTGGTGGGGATGTGGGCTGCTGGAGTGGGGTTGCCGGGTGTTCGGGTGGGTTGCGGGTGAGTTCTCTGCCGCTGACACCGGTCGGCTGCTGTTGTGGGAGCGATTTCCCCCTGGCGCGTTGTCGCGCCCTGACGGCGGGTGTGCCCTGGTACGCCCGCAGATCCCGGAGGATGAACATGACCACACAGCGAGCGGTACGACGGATGTCGGCGCGTGTCCTGGCGGCCGGCGTGGCCGCGGCCGCCATGATCATGGCCGCGCCCGTGGTGGCCTCGGCCGCCGGCTCGGCCGGAGCGCCCCGCATGGCCCCGCAGTCAGCACAGGCCCAGCTGGCTTTCCGATGTGCGGAGGTGGCCGGAGACCCGGACAGCGTGCAGGGCAGGGACTGCACGCCCAACCAGCAGGGCCCCATTGAGTCGTCGTTCATCATCCAGGACACCAGTGGGCAGCAGAAGTGGGAGTGCGCGAACGGGTTCGCCAACTCCCCGGCGTTCGTCCAGGGATACGACTGCCAGCCGATCGACTAGCCACCGGCTGGCGATCGCAGGCGGCACCGCGCCCAGCCCGGCAGCGCAATCACGTGGGCTGAGCGCGGGCACCCGGGCTCGAGCGGCGCGGTCTCCA
The DNA here is from genome assembly GCF_056859195.1 of Streptomyces sp. NH27. Lineage (NCBI taxonomy): Bacteria > Bacillati > Actinomycetota > Actinomycetes > Kitasatosporales > Streptomycetaceae > Streptomyces > Streptomyces sp. NH27. Next base: position 1,696 of record NZ_JACEGK010000367.1, on the reverse strand, counting down.
GGGAGCAGCGGCTGATGCTGGGGGCGCGGATCGGTGATCCGCGCCCCGCTGCGTGCCTCGGGCACGGGCTCCCGGTGCTACTGGCCCCGGTACATCTCGGCGACCAGGAACGCCAGGTCGAGCGACTGGCTGCGGTTGAGCCGCGGGTCGCACGCCGTTTCGTACCGCTGGTGCAGGTCGTCGACGAAGATCTCGTCGCCGCCGCCGACGCACTCGGTGACGTCGTCGCCGGTCAGCTCCACGTGGATGCCGCCGGGGTGGGTGCCCAGGCCGTGGTGGACCTCGAAGAAGCCCTTGACCTCGTCCAGGACGTCGTCGAAGCGGCGGGTCTTGTGGCCGGAGGCGGCCTCGAAGGTGTTGCCGTGCATCGGGTCGCAGACCCACGCCACCTTCGCGCCGGACGCGGTGACCTTCTCCACCAGCGTCGGCAGCTTGTCCCGCACCTTGTCCGCGCCCATCCGCACGACGAAGGTGAGCCGGCCGGGCTGCCGGTCCGGGTCGAGGCGGTCGATGTAGGTGAGCGCCTCCTCCGGGCTGGTGCCGGGGCCGAGCTTCACACCGATCGGGTTTCCGATCCGCGAGGCGAACTCGATGTGCGCGCCGTCGAGCTGCCGGGTCCGCTCGCCGATCCAGACCATGTGCCCGGAGACGTCGTAGAGCTTGCCGGTGCGCGAGTCGGTACGGGTCAGCGCGGTCTCGTAGTCGAGCAGCAGCGCCTCGTGGGAGGCGTAGAACTCGACCGTGCGGAACTCGGCCGGGTCGGTGCCGCAGGCGGCCATGAAGGTCAGCGCGCGGTCGATCTCGCGGGCCAGCGCTTCGTACCGCTGCCCGGACGGCGAGGACTTCACGAAGTCCTGGTTCCAGGCGTGCACCTGGCGCAGGTCGGCGTATCCGCCGGTGGTGAAGGCGCGCACCAGGTTCAGCGTGGCGGCGGAGGTGTGGTACATCCGCTTGAGCCGCTGCGGGTCCGGGATGCGGGCCTCGGCGGTGAACTCGAAGCCGTTGACCGAGTCGCCGCGGTAGGTCGGCAGCGTGACGCCGTCGCGGGTCTCGGTCGGCTTGGAGCGCGGCTTGCTGTACTGCCCGGCGATCCGGCCGACCTTGACCACCGGCACCGACGCGGCATAGGTGAGCACTGCTCCCATCTGGAGCAGCGTCTTGAGCTTGTTGCGGATCTGGTCCGCACTCACGGCGTCGAACGCCTCGGCGCAGTCGCCGCCCTGCAGGAGGAACGCCTTGCCCTCGGCCACCGCGGCCAGCCGGGCGCGCAGCTGGTCGCACTCCCCGGCGAAGACCAGCGGCGGATACGAGGCGAGCTCGGCGATCACGTCGCGCAGAGCCTCGGGGTTCGGCCATTCGGGCTGCTGCGCCGCGGGAAGAGACTGCCAGGTGTTGACCCCGGCATGGGTTTCGGCATTCACGGTCACGGGCTCCACAGTACGGGGTCGGGTCGGACCGGGATCGGGCCGCTCAGTGGATGAGACATCTCGTCATCCGATACGGACGGCGGCCACGGCAGTGCGGTAGGGTCGGCACCATGACCGCGATGATCACTCGCAGCACCCAGCACACCTGCTGGCGGACCGCTTCTCCGGCGGCCCGTTAGACATCGCGCGCAGATCACTTCGCGAAGGCCGCCCAAGGGGCGGCCTTCGGTGTTTCCGGGTCCGGCCGCCCCTTCCCCGCCCGTCAAGGA
>NZ_JACEGK010000366.1:0-8094 GCF_056859195.1 Streptomyces sp. NH27 | reverse complement strand
CCCCCGTGCCCGCTCGTACACCAGAAGTACGACCGACACCCCGGGCACGGCGGAGGCGGTGGGGACAATGGACCAGGCCGCCACGACGGTGCCGGCCGCGGCGGCACCACCACCGCGTCCACTCCCCCGGCCATCCCCCCGCGCACCGACTCCGTCATGGTGCCCCGCCTGATCGCCACCGCCACCGCGAACGGCCCGCGCGAGGCCGAGTGGCTGGTACGGACCGCCGGACTGCCGCACATACTGGCCCAGCCGGAGACCGCCCGCACCCCCTCCACGCACACCTACCAGCTGTGGCGCGCGGTGCTGGCGCGTACCGGCCGGACCGACGCCGGACTGCTGGCAGCCGCCGGCTACCGGCCCGGCCTGCTCGACGTGTTCGACTACCTGATGACCTCCGCGCCGACCCTCGGCGAGGGTCTGACCCGCGGCGCGGCCAACATCCACCTGCTCAGCTGCAATTCGGCGCTGAGCGTCGAGGAGTCCGGCGACGAGGTGACCATCGGCTATGACGTACAGCACGGCGAGGACGAACTGCGGTGGGTGGTAGCGGAGTTCGCGCTCGGGGCGCTGACCACGCAGTTGCGGTACTCGACCGGGCGGGACCTCTCCCCGGTCCGGGTGGCGTTCGCCCATCGGGCACCTCGGCGGCAGGCCACGCACCAGGAGATCTTCGGGACGGCCCGGTTGGAGTTCGGCGCGACGGCCGACACGATCACGCTGCACCGGCAGGACCTGGAACGGCGATTGGAGACCGCCGATCCCGCGCTGGCCGCGATCATGCTGCGCGCCGCGGCGGCGACGCCGCCACCCCGGATACCGCGATCCGTGCCCGTACCCGGACTGCGCGAGGTGATCGCCGCGCAACTGCCCAATGGACGGCCCTCGTTGGCCGATGCGGCGCGGCGCCTCGCGATCAGCCCGCGCACCCTGCAGCGCAGGCTCGGCGACTCCGGCACCACCTGGCGGGCCGAACTGGACGCGGTACGGCGGGAACAGTGGCTCCGGCACGAGAACGCGGGCCCGGCCCAGCGCGCCGCGCGGCTGGGGTTCGCCGAGTCCCGCTCGCTCCGGCGCGCGATGAACCGCTGGGACACAGGCACCGGCGGCGAGGGAGCCCGCACCGACGACAGCGCCGATCGCAGGACCGGCGACGCGGGGACCGGCGACGGCTCCGGCACACAACAGGAGGCGGGCACGACATGACCGACGGAACCGAGCGCGCCCGGTACAGCGACGGCGGCGACCCGGCGTGCTGGCTGGACCGGGTGTGCGAGGAGTGCGGAGCCTTCCGGGAGACGGCGGCCCCCGAGTGCGCCCGCTGCGGCACCCCGTTCCCGGACTTCCGCCGCCATCTCGGCGGCGCACTGCCGTGGTGCGCGGGAACAGCGGAGTGAGTCTCATCCCGTTCGCCCACCCGGGGGCGCGCATTCTGGCGTACACGCCCGTAATTACGGCCTTTCGTATCCGCCAAGTGCGATGGCGCTACTACGCTCAGCGGCAGGCAGGAGAGTGACGGCGCCGGGGAGTCGGGAGGGCCGTATGGATGCTGAACCTGCACGGACGGTGGAGACGGACATCGAACGGGTGGGCGGCCGGCCCACCGAGCAACTCGCGCGGTTACTGGGCCGCGCCGACAACGGCGCGCAGGCAGCGCGGCACCTGGCCGAGGTGCACGGCGCGCTCATGCACCACTGCGGTCTCCAGTCGTGCCGCCACGCCAAGGGGCCACCGCGGCCGCTCGACCGGCGTACCTACCGGCACAGCTTCCTCCTGCCGGACGGCGGGGTGCGGCTGGTGTGGGAACTGGAGCACAACACCGGGCCGGGCGGGGAACTCCGGCACGCGGTCTTCACCGACCGCGGCGAACTCGCCCTCGCCGAGTGGGCGGCCGACACGGCGTTCGGGCAGCCGCTGCCGCCGCGGCTCGGCCCGGACGCCGGCACCGACCTCACCGGCGGCACCGATCTGGCCGGGCTCGGCGGACTCACGGATCTGGACGGCGCGGACGGCGCGGACGGCGCGGAAGCCGTGGCCGGCCTCGACGGTCTGGACGGCGTCACAGGCACCGGCGGCCCGGACGCGTCGGGCGATCCGGTGCGGCCGGTGCCGCCGCCACCCGAGCAGCGCGGCTTCCATCGCGCCTACACCGAGGCCGACTCGCCCGAGCACGCCCGCCGCCTCCTTCGCCGCGCGTCGAACGCCAACCCGCCTGGCGAGGACGTCCACCGGCGCCTGCACGCGGCCATCGCCCACACCATCGGCATCGTGACCCGCCGCAGCACGCACATCGCCGGCCGCACGGTGACCTGGTCGCTGTACGAGCACGCGTTCCTCCTGCTCGACGGCACCGAGCTGAGCCTGTGGGAGATCGACCACACCCGCACCCCGAACGGGAGCCCGGTGTGCGAGGTCTACACCTCCCACGACGCGGCACTGGACACGGTGGTCCGCCGGATCGAGGCGGGTTAGCCGGGTGAGCCTGGTGAGCCGGGTACGGAGCCGTCCGGTTCCGTACCCGCCTCACCCGTCGGCGCCGCGCCCGGGACGGCCGTCCGGCTCGGGGTGCGTGGCGGTCGCCGGGGGCGCATGGTCGTGGCCGTACTCGCAGACGTGGCCGCGCTCCCCTTCGGCGGTGAGCTTGACCAGGGTCAGCCGGGACAGCGGAGGTGCGGTGCCGGTGCGGCCGGCCCGGCGCCAGGCGATGAGCACAGTCAGCCGGATCATCTTCCGGGCGACATACACCAGCAGCGCGGCGAGCGGGAGTTCGGCGACCACCGCCGTGATGATCGAGCCGGTCAGCTCGCCGCTGTTCCAGTCCAGCGCGATGTCGAACCAGGCGTCGCAGCACAGCAGCGCGGCCGTGACCAGTGCCCACGGGATGAAGATCTGAAGCCGCCGCCAGGCGCACAGCGCGGTGATGCCGATCGCGACGATCAGCGCGGCGTCGAAGCCGACCCAGGCGAAGCGCCACTGGTCGACCTCGTGGTGGGTGGGCAGGCTGGCCGAGAGGTAGCCGATCCACGGGATCAGGAAGACGAAGCTGGCCGTGATGACGGCGAGGAACATCCGGCGCAGGTGACGCACGTGGTGATCGTGCGGTGACGGGACCTCGTGAACCATGCCGTCCACTGTGCCGGACGCAGCCGCGCCGCGAACGGCGACGAGCGGAACACGGGCGCCTCGGACCGGTTCCGGAGGGCTGCCCACGGTGTACGGTCCACGGCGGCGCGGCTCACCGGGGATACGGCTACGGGTCACGGCTCACCGCGGCGCGGCTACCGGGCGCGGCTCACGGGCACGACGGAACCGGCGGCGATCCGGGCGCCGGCGCGCGCGGCGCCGTACCGAACGGGTCGAGGGAGCTCACGGCGTCGGACAGCGCCCGGAAGACGTCCTCGCCGAGCTGGGCGACCACGCGGGCGCGCAGGGTCTGCGCGAGCGCGCGGGAGGCGGCGAGCACGGACTCGGCACCGGCCGAGGTCAACGCGGTGTAGACGACCCGGCGGTCCTCGTCCGAGGGGCGGCGCTCGACGAGTCCGGCGTCGGCGAGCCGGTCCACGAGCTTGGTGGTGCCGGCGGTGGAGAAGCCGAGCGCCGCGGAGAGCTGGTTCATGGGCGCGGCCTGGCCGGGCGCGGTGACCAGGAACATCAGCGCCTGGAAGGAGCTGGGCGCCAGCCCCTGCTCGGCCTCGACGTCGGCGAGCATGTCGTCGGTGAGCCGTCGCACACCGGACTGCAGGGTGTGCCACTGCTTGAGCAGGGCCAGTTCGTCGGCGTCGGGGCAGGCTTGCGCCGCGTTGCTCCGTACGGGTTCCACCACCATGGCTCCAGGATAGCCTTCGAGTTATTATCTCGCCGGTTAGCTAATTGCTGGTAATGTATTGAGCGTTTCATCAGACGAGGGGCCGATCCGGCCCGATCGTGCCCGGAGAGGACGACGCCCATGTCGCAGACCACCGCCGACGCCGGACGCTGGGTGCTGGACCCCGCGCACTCCTCCGTCCGCTTCAGTAGCAAGAGCTTCTGGGGACTGGTCACGGTGAAGGGCACCTTCGGCACCGTCAGCGGCGAGGGCGAGGTCGCGCCCGACGGCACCGCACACGGCACCTTCACCATCGACGCCGCCTCGCTCGACACCGGCAACGCCAAGCGCGACAAGCACCTGCGCTCCGCCGACTTCTTCTCCGTCGACGAGCACGCGTCGATCGTCTTCACCGCCGGCACCGTCACCGCTCCCGCGGGCGACTCCGGCGAGGTCCAGGTCACCGGCGACCTCGCGGTCCGCGGCGTCTCCCGCCCGATCGCCTTCCCCGCCCGGGTCACCCTCACCTCCCCCCAGGAGGCCACCCTGGAAGCCGATATCGCCGTGGACCGCGCCGAGTTCGGCATCACCTGGAACCAACTCGGCATGCTCACCGGCCCGTCCAAGGTCGCCGTCACCGCGCGCTACCGCCGCGAGAGCTGAGCCCAAGGGCCGGCGCGGCAGCCCGAACAAGCGGCAGCCGCAGGTCGGTTCGACGGGCCGGTCCGACGGATCAGATGCGGACCCCGCGCCGCCCGATCGCCCGCGGCACGATGAGTGCGCGCCCGGGCAGGGTGCGGACGCGATGGCGTGGCGGGGGCACCCGCGGCCGCTGCGCCGGGCGGGCATGTTCCGGGTGCCGGCCGTCCCGTTCCCGCTGGGCAACCGGCCGGTCGACCGGACCCGGGGCCGCCCTGTCGCGGCCTTCCGTTCCCCGCCGCGGCCCCCCCGACCATGGGGTGAAGTAAAGCAAGGCTATCCTAAGTTCCGTGAGAGCTGGGGAACGTTCATCCGAGAGATCGTCGCGACCGCGTCGTGGTCATGAGTTGTCGGCCGAGGACGTGACCGTGGCGTACGACGGCACCGACGTCGTACACGGGGTCGCGATCACCCTGCGGCCCGCGGAGGTTGCCGCGCTCGTGGGGCCGAACGGCAGCGGGAAGTCGACGCTGTTGCGCACACTCGCCCGCCTCCAGGCCCCCAGGACCGGAACGCTCACGCTCGACGGCGGCACCGAAGAGGCCCTGGACGGCAGGGTCCTGTCCGCGCGTGAGTTCGCCCGCCGTATCGCCTTGTTGACCCAGGGCCGGCCGACGCCGAGCGGGCTCACGGTCCGGGACGTGGTCGAGTTCGGCCGCTACCCGTACCGGGGCCGCTGGGGCCGGCCGGATCCCGACGGCACCGCCGCGGTGGATCGGGCCCTCGCGCTGACCGGGTTGGAGAGCCTGACCGGCCGCGGGGTCGACCAGCTCTCCGGGGGACAGCTCCAGCGGGTGTGGCTCGCCGGCTGCCTCGCCCAGGAGACCGGCGTGCTCCTCCTCGACGAACCGACGACGTACCTCGACCTGCGCTACCAGGTCGAACTCCTCGACCTGATCCGCGACCTCGCCGACGACCACGGGATCGCCGTCGGCGTGGTTCTGCACGACCTCGACCAGGCGGCAGCCGTCGCCGACCGGATCGCCCTGCTGCACGACGGCCGGATCGTCGCCGACGGCACACCCGACGAGGTGCTGACCCCGCAACGCCTCACCGAGGTCTACGGCATCCGGATCGACGTGGACACCGACCCCGCGACCGGCAGGCCGCGCACCCGCGCGATCGGCCGCCACCACGCACGAAGCGAAAGGCACCACACCCCCTCATGAGTCGTCCTCCCGTCGTCGTGGCCATCTGCGCGACCATCGCCTCGGCGCTCGTCCTGGCCGGCTGCGGCACCACCGAGCCCTCCACCAAGTCCGCCGACGACTCCGCGTCGTCCGCCTCCACCAGCGGCTCGGCGACGCCGGCCGGCCCGGTCACGCTCACCGACGCGTCCGGCGCGACGGTGCACCTGGACCACCCCGCCACCCGGGTCGTCGGCACCGAGTGGAACGTCGTCGAGGACCTGGTCGCCCTCGGTGTCGCCCCGGTCGGCGTCGCGGACGTCAAGGGCTACACCGCCTGGGACAAGGCGGCCCCGCTGACGAACTCGCCGAAGGACGTCGGCACCCGCGGCGAGCCGAGTACCGACGCCATCGCGGCCCTCACCCCGGACCTCGTCGTGGCGACCACCGACCTCTCGCCTTCGGTGGTGAAGCAGCTGCGGAAGGTCGCCACCGTCCTCGTGGTGCGGCCCGCCGACGCCGCCGACCAGGTCGGGACGATGACCAAGGGCCTCGACCTCATCGCCAGGGCCACCGGCACGACGACGAAGGCCACGGCCGTCGAGCACGCCTTCCAGGCCAAGGTCGCCGCGGGCCGCAAGAAGCTCCAGGACGCGGGCCTGGCCGGGAAGAAGATCGCCTTCGCCGACAGCTACGTCGTGGCCAACCAGGTCTCGGTCCGCGCCTACACCAGCGGCTCCCTCATCGGCGCCGTCAACGAGGAGTTGGGGCTGAAGAACGCCTGGACGGTCAAGGGCGACAAGAGCTACGGCCTCGCCACCACCGATGTCGAAGGGCTCACCGGCCTCGGCGACGTCCCGTTCGCCTACATACAGAACAACAGCGACGGCGGCGACCCGTTCACCGTCGACCTCGGCAAGAACGCCGTGTGGAAGTCACTGCCGTTCGTGAAGGCGGGCCATGTGTACCGGCTCCCCGACGGCGTCTGGATGTTCGGCGGACCCGGGTCGATGGAGGCGTACATCGACGGCCTCGTCGACGCGCTCACGAAGTAGCGCCGTGACCGTCACCGAGAGGACCGCGCCCGCCCCCGCCCGCACGGCCGCGGCCATGTCCGGCACGGGGGCGGTCGCTGCGGCGGGCGTGCTCGTGATCGTGGTCGCCGCCCTGGCGATGGTCGACATCACGCAGGGCACCGCCGCGGTCGGCGCGAGCGAGGTGTGGAAGGCGCTCACCGGACACGCCGACCAGGCCGACGCCTCCGTCGTCATCGCCTCACGCCTGCCGCGGATGGTCGCCGGCATCCTGGTCGGTGCCGCGCTCGGCAGCGCGGGCGCCGCGTTGCAGGCGGTGAGCCGCAATGTGCTCGCCGCGCCCGACACGCTGGCGGTGAACGCCGGTTCGTACCTCGCGCTCGGGGTGCTCACCGTCACCGGCGCGTCGTTCCCGCTGCTGGCCTCCTCCGGCGTCGCGTTCGTCGGCGGCCTCGCCGCGGCGGCCGTCGTGCTCGGCCTGTCCGGCCTCGGCGCCGGCACGGTCCGGCTCGTCCTGGCCGGCAGCGCCCTCGCGCTCGGGCTGGGTTCGATCACCGACGCGCTGCTGCTGCTCTTTCCCGAGCGGACGAACGGCCTCTACCAGTGGAGCCAGGGCAGCATCGGCCAGAACGGGTTCGGCGGCGTCGACCAGATGGCACCGGTCGTCGCGGTCGGCCTCGTCGGGCTGCTGCTGGTCGCCCGCCGCGTCGACGCTCTCGCCCTGGGCGACGACACGGCCCGCGGTCTCGGCGTCCCGGTACGCGGCACCCGGATCACCGTCGTGGTGCTCGCCGCGCTGCTGTCCGCCGCGGCGGTGACGCTCGCCGGGCCGATCGGGTTCATCGGGCTGTGCGCGCCGGCGCTGGTACGGCCGTTGGCCCGCCGGTTGCGCACGCTCGTCCGGGTCCGGGCGGCCGTGCCCTTCGCCGGACTGGTCGGCGCGGCCCTCGTGCTCGGCTCCGACGTGCTGCTGCGGGCGCTGGTGAGCAAGCAGTCCGCACCCTCGGTACCCACCGGCGTCATCACGAGTGTCGTCGGCGCGGTGTTCCTGGTCGCGATGGCCTTCCGGGCCCGGGACTCCGGCGCCGTCGCCGAGTCCGACCGGATGCGCACCCCCGGCCGGGCGGGGTTCGCGCTCTGCCTGGTCACGCTCACGGCCGTGCTGGTCGCCGTGGTGATCGCCGGGGTGCTGCTCGGCGACACCAAACTGCTGCTCGGCGACGTCACCAACTGGGCGCTGGGCCGGGCCGGTCAGGGTGTCACCTTCGTCCTCGACACCCGGGTGCCCCGGGTGCTCGCCGCGCTGCTCGCCGGCGCGGCGCTCGCCCTGTCCGGCACCCTCGTGCAGGCCGTGACCCGCAATCCGCTCGCCGAGCCCGGCATCCTGGGCGTCTCCGGCGGGGGCGGCCTCGGCGCCGTACTGCTGGTC
>NZ_JACEGK010000365.1:0-8108 GCF_056859195.1 Streptomyces sp. NH27 | reverse complement strand
GGAGACGGCCATCCATCTAGGGCTGCCGTTGCCGGCAACCTCGTGCGGTCTACCCGCGAACTCGGGCGGGCAGCCCTCGAACGTCCGCGCGGGGCCATATTCCTATGGCGCCCTCTTGACCTTGCTCCAGGTGGGGTTTACCTAGCTGCCCAGGTCACCCTGGGCACTGGTGGTCTCTTACACCACCGTTTCACCCTTACCGGGGACCAAAATCCCCGGCGGTCTGTTTTCTGTGGCACTGTCCCGCGGGTCACCCCGGGTGGCCGTTAGCCACCACCTTGCCCTGTGGAGCCCGGACCTTCCTCGGCGGATCACAGGTGATCCGACGCGACCGTCCGCCCGACTCGTCTGCCGTACGGCCCATCCTAGCCGGTCCACCGGGGCCGTAGGCTGCTGCGGGTCGGCCGCGCCGCGGCGGCCGGGAGAACACGCTCAGGAACGCCAGGGAGAACCCGTGCTCGTACTGCTGCCGCCGTCCGAGGGGAAGGCCACCGCCGCGCGGGGGCGGCCGCTCGCGCTCGACGGGCTGTCGCTGCCCGCGCTGACCGGCGCGCGGGCGGCCGTGCTCGACGAGCTGGTGCAGCTGTGCGAGGGCGACGCGGACAAGGCGGCCGAGGTGCTCGGGCTCACCCCGGGGCTGCGCGGCGAGATCGCCAAGAACGCGAAGCTGCGCACCGCCCCCGCGCTGCCCGCCGCCGACCTCTACACCGGCGTGCTGTACGACGCGCTCGGCCTGGCCACCCTCGACACGGCGGCGCTGCGGCGGGCCCGGCGCTCGGTGCTGGTCTTCTCCGGGTTGTGGGGGGCGCTGCGGCTGACCGACCGGGTGCCCTCCTACCGCTGCTCCATGGGAGTACGACTGCCGGGTGCGGGCGGGCTCGCCGGATACTGGCGGCCGCACCTCGACAGCGTCCTGCCCGAGGTGGCCGGCCGCGGGCTCGTCCTGGACCTGCGCTCGTCCGCCTACACGGCCGCCTGGAAGCCGCCCGCCGCCCTCGCGGGTCGTACGGCGACGGTCCGCGTGCTCCAGGTGGCGGTCGTGGCGGGCGTGGAGAAGCGGTCCGTGGTCAGCCATTTCAACAAGGCGACCAAGGGGACGCTGCTGCGCGCCCTCCTCACGTCCGGGGCCGCCCCGAAAACGCCGTCCGGCCTCGCCGACGCACTCCGCGACCTCGGGTTCGAGGTGGAGCACCCGGGCAACGGCTCCCAGCTCGACGTGCTCCTGCGTTGATTCCGCCCGGCGCCCGGCCCCACCGGGGCGGCCGTTGCACCCTGCGCAACGGCCGTTGCAGGAGCTGGTCGCCGCGGCCAGAATGACCGCATGGAAACCGTTCTCGACCTCGCCCCCGTCATCCCCGTGGTCGTGTTGGAGGACGCGCGCGACGCCGTGCCGCTTGCACGCGCCCTGGTGGCGGGGGGCCTGCGGGCGATCGAGGTGACCCTGCGCACCCCGGCCGCGCTGGAGGCGATCGCCGCGATCGCCCGCGAAGTCCCGGACGCGGTGGTGGGCGCGGGCACCCTGCTCGACCCGGACCAGGTCGCCGCCGCGAAAGCCGCAGGCGCACGGTTCCTGGTCAGCCCCGGCTGGACCGAGCGGCTGGTGGACGCGATGCGCGACTCGGGCCTGCCCTCCCTGCCCGGCGTCTCGACGGTCTCGGAGGTGCTGCGGCTGCTGGAGCGCGGGGTGACCGACATGAAGTTCTTCCCGGCGGAGGCGGCCGGCGGCGCACCGTATCTGAAGTCGCTGTGGTCACCGCTGCCGCAGGCCCGCTTCTGCCCGACCGGCGGCATCGACGCCGACCGCGCACCGGACTACCTCGCACTGCCCAACGTCGCCTGCGTCGGCGGCACTTGGATGCTGCCGAAGGAAGCGCTGCGGACGAAGGCGTGGGACGAGGTCACCGAGCTGGCCCGTAAGGCCGCGGCACTCACCGGGTGAAGCACCCCCCGGTGAAGCGCCCACGGTGAGGCGTCCCCAGGTCAAGCGTCCCCAGGTCAAGTGCCCCCGGTTACGCGCGGTCGAGGCCGCGCAGGTGAGCGGTCGCGTTGACGTACCGCACCGACGTGTTGCCGTCGGCGTAGTAGTCGACCGCGCACAGCGCCGCCGGGGACAGGTGCATACGGAAGAGCGCCGCGGGCGGCGCGCCGAGGGCGAGCCGGACCAGGGTCTTGATCGGCGTGACGTGGCTGACCAGCAGAATGGTCCGGCCGCGGTGGGCGGCGAGCAGGGCGTCGCGGGCGACTTCGACCCGGGCGGCGACCTGCTCGAAGCTCTCGCCACCGGGCGGGGTGGCGGACGGATCGCCGAGCCACGCGGTCATCGCGCCGGGGTCGCGCTGCCGCGCCTCGGCGAAGGTCAGGCCGTCCCAGGCGCCGAAGTCCGTCTCGCGCAGGCGGTCCTCGACGGTGACGTCCAGACCGAGTCGCGCGGCGGCCGCGGCGGCGGTCTGCCGGCAGCGGGCGAGCGGCGAGCTGACCACGGCCCGCACGGCGCCGTGACCACCTGCCCCGAACTCATCCGGCCGGTCAGGTCCGTACGGCGACGGCCCGGCCAACTCCCTTGCGGCCAGATCGGCTTGGGCACGCCCCCGCTCCGACAGCTCCGGGTCCCCTCCCCCGCTGCCGGAGAACCGCTGCTGCCCGGTCAGTACCGTCTCGCCGTGCCGCAGCAGCACGAACGTGGTCGGGGCGCCCAGGTCAGGGGTACCCCGATCCACCCCGGACGACGACACACCATCGGCCTCAACCGAGCCCACGGGCACAGCAGTTGCCGCACCCACCGGCCCAACCGGCGGCGCGGGCACGGCCGATGGATCGCGCTCGGCCGATGGGTCGCGCTCGGCCGCAACCACCGCTCTACAAACCCGAGTCGGCCGTGCGCACCAGGATCCGCCGGCAGTTCTCGCACCGCACCACCGTGCCGGCCGGAGCGGCCCGCACTTCGTTCAGCTCGGTGATGTTCAGCTCCAGCCGGCAGCCCTCGCACCGCTTCTGGTAGAGCCGGGCGGCGCCGATCCCGCCCTGCTGGGCGCGGAGCTTGTCGTAGAGCTTGAGCAGGTCGTCGGGGACGGCGGCGGCCAGCACCTCGCGCTGCTTGGCGACGGTGAAGCCCTCGGCGTCGATGCCCTCCAGCGCGGCGGTCTTGCGCTGCTCGGCCTCGGCGACCTTCACCTCCAACGACTCGACCCGGCCGGCGAGTTCACTGCCGCGCTCCTGCGCGTTCTCGCGGCGCTCCATCACCTCGAGGACGACGTCCTCCAGGTCGGACTGGCGCTTGGCGAGCGAGGCGATCTCGCGCTGGAGGTTCTCCAGGTCCTTCGGGGAGGTGATCATCCCGGAGTCGAGCCGCTGCTGGTCGCGGGCGGAGCGCTGCCGCACCTGGTCGACGTCCTGCTCCGCCTTGGTCTGCTCGCGGGCGGTGTCGCTCTCCTCGGTACGGGCGGCGACGAGCAGGTCGCGGAGCTGGGCGAGATCGGCGCCCAGCCGGTCCAGCTCGGCGTGCTCGGGCAGGTTGCGGCGCTTGTGGTCGAGCTGCGCGATACGCGCATCGAGGGCCTGGACTTCGAGAAGTCGGATCTGGTCGGCGGGCGCGGCGTTCAGCGGGGGGCTCCTGTGCTGCTGGAAGGGAAATTCGGGGACGGCGACGAGATCGGCGGACCGGGCGGACCCGGCGCACCGGACGCATCCGGTGCGCCCTGGTCGCTCAAGGGGACGGAGGGCGCGTGGATCGTCCACGGGTCGGTGACCACCCGCGAGACATGGGTCCGCAGGTTCCAGCCATGCCGGTCGGAGATCTCGTCGAGCTGGCCGGCGGCCTGCTCGCACCAGGGCCACTCGGTGGCCCAGTGCGCGGCGTCCACCAGCGCGGGCGGTCCGGCCTGCTGAGCCTCGGAGGCCGGGTGGTGCCGCAGGTCGGCGGTGAGGAAGGCGTCGACACCGGCCGCGCGGACCTCGGCGAAGAGGCTGTCGCCCGAGCCGCCGCAGACCGCGACCGTACGGATCGTGGCATCGGGGTCGCCGGCCACCCGCAGGCCGCCGGCGGTGCCGGGCAGGTCGCGCGCGGCCCGCGCGGCGAACTCCGCGAGGGTCAGCGGCGCGTCGAGTTCGCACAGCCGGCCCAGGCCGCGGCGGCCCTCCGGGTCGGTCGGGTCGGGTACGAGCGGTCCGGTGACGCGCAGGTCCACGGTGGCGGCGAGCGCGTCGGAGACCCCGGGGTCGGCCCGGTCGGCGTTGGTGTGCGCCACCAGCAGCGCGACGCCGCCGCGGATCAGGTCGTGCACCACCCGGCCCTTGAAACCGGCCGGTCCGACCGGCGCGACGGTGGTGGTGCCGCGCAGATACAGCGGGTGGTGGGTGACGAGCAGGTCCGCGCCGAGCCGTACCGCCTCGTCGACGACCTCCTGTACGGGGTCGACGGCGAACAGCACGCGGGTGACCTCGGCGGATGGATCTCCGCAGACCAGGCCGACGGCATCCCACGACTCGGCCAGCTCCGGCGGCCAGAGGGCGTCGAGCGCGGCGAGGACATCGGCGAGAGAGGGTGCGGGCACGTTACGAAGGTTACCCGCCGCGCCGGGCGGCCGGGATGCGAGCGGGCAGCGCAGCACAACGGCTCGGACGGCGGCGCCGATTCGCGCAGAGCGACACCCTTACGTGTGAACTGCCCCAGCTCACGTTGATCGTCATGAAGTACGAAAACTACGGTCCTGAGCCGGAGGTGGAGAACCCACATGACCGTCGACACGACTGGCACACCGCAGACCCCCGCTCTTCCGGCTTCGCCCGCCGCGACAGTTACGGCCGCCGCGACAGCTACGGCCACGACCGCTCCCGTTTCCGCGGCGCCGACCGTCCCCGCGGCACCGACCGCGCACGTACAGCGCCGTACCGGCTTCACGATCAGCGCGGACGGGTCGTACGCGGCCTGCCTCGCGGAGGTGACCGTGCCGAGCGAGGAGGGCGAGGGGGGCGACGGCTGGTACGTCGAACGCTGGTCGCTGGACGGGCCGGAACCGTATGCGGTGGCGCTGCCCGGCATGCGGCCGGAGGAGCCGGGCACGCAGGTGCTGCCCCTGCCGGACGGCCGGGTGCTGGTACGGCGCGAGGTCGGCGCCGGAACCGGTGTCGGAACCCGGGCCGGGAACGGAGCCTGGTACGGAGGCGGGGCCGGCGGCAGGGCCGCGGTCGGAGCCGAGTCCGGAGCCGGCAGCGCGGAAGGCGGCGCAGCCGGCGTCGAGGACGAGGACCCGGCCGCATCCGGCCCGGACAACGCCGCCGCCGGCTCCGGCACCCCCGCCACCGTGTGCCACGACCTGTCCCTGCTGTACCCGTCCGGCGCCGGCACCGGCACCCAGCGGATCGGCGCGCTCGCGGGCACCGACGTGCGCCTGCTCCCGCCGGCCCCGTTCGGCGCCTTCGCCACCTGCTACGACGCGGGCGGCGGTGTGACCTCGCTGTGGCAACTGTGCGACGCGGGCGGCGGAAGCGGGGGCGGCCCCGTCCACCTCGTCACGGTGCCCGGCCGCTGCACCGGCGGCGCCTGGCTGGACCGCGCGGGGCGGCTGCTCGCGCTCGACCGTGAGATGGACGGGCGGACGAAGGCGGTCGTGGTCGACCTGCACGCCGGCCGGGTCAGCCCGCTGCTCCAGCTCACCGAGGACAGCGACGACCGGCTGCTGCTCGCCGAACCGGACAGCGGTCTGATGATCGTACGCAGCGACGCCACCGGCGAGCCCCGGCTCGGCTGGGGCGTGCTCGGCAGCCGTCACCCGGTGCGCTTCCCCGACACCCTGCGGGTGGCCGGCGCCCTGCTCTCCCCGGTCGCCGCGCAGCCCGGGCAGATCCTCACCCCCGAGGCGTGCGTGGTCGCCTTCCGCTCGGCGGTGCCCGGCGGCGGCTCGTCGCTCGCGCTGGGGCGGCCCGGCGAGCGCCGCCTGCACTGGCGTCCGGCCCCCGCGGACTGGCTCGGCCCGGCCGCCCGCTGGCTGCCCCGCTCCCCGCTCCACCTGCCCACGCCCACCGCCCTGCACCCGTACGACCCGCCGCCGGTGGCCGCCCCGGCGCCGCTCGCGCTGCCCGCGCCACGGGTGCTGCGGGCCCGCGCCCTGCCCCCGGCCCGCCGCCCACTCGCGGTACTCCCGCTGCAGAAGGCCCCGCTGACCCCGGTCGCGTGATGCTCGGTAGACTCGCCGGGGTCACCTAGGGTGAGCACCCTGAGTGAGCAAGTAGTCATGTGGGTATACGGGGAGAGCACGACGATGTCGGACGCGACCAGGGCCGATCACGTGCGCAATCAGGCGCACCAGAACACTGACGAGGACACGTCGGGCCGCCACCGGGGCGAGGCTTCGGCGGAGGACACCGAGGCGGCGGCGCCGCACGGCAAGCACCGTCGCGAAGGGTCGGACTGACACCGCCGCCCCGCCCGACACCGTCCCGACCGGCGGCTCGGACCGGCGGCTCAGGCCGGCGCGGCGCGGCATGGCATGGCATGGCATGGCACCCGGCGGACCCGGCGAGTGCCGCGATTCCGGATTCCGGGGGGAACCGATGGCAGAGCGGTGGGGCCTGATCGTCGAAGAGGCCAAGGGCGGTCGCTACAGCTTCGTGTACAACAGCGTGCTGGAGGTGTTCACCGGCAGCCGCGCCGACGCCCTCGCCCGGCTGGAGGGGCATGCCACCACCTACCGGCCCCGTCAGGACCGGCATCCCCCCAGGACCCGGATCTTCCGTACCGCGGACGGTTTCCTGCTGGTCGGCAGCGACGTTCCGGGCGAGTACACGAACGACTGGCACGTCCTCTGCCGTTTCACCGTCGCGGAGTTGGTGCGCGACAGCGAGGACGTGCGGCGGCAGGCGGACGCGGAGTGGCAGGCCCAGGCGGAGCTGAAGGCCGAGGAGCGTGCGGCGAAGCGGCGCGAGCGCCGCCGCGATTACTGACCGTTACCGACCACCCAGTACATTTGTCCCGGCCACCCCACCACATTCGCGTCTGCCGGACCGCCGCCGTGCCGCCGTAGCTTCATGGACATGGCACACACCCTTTCCAGCGCGCGGGCGGCGGGCCCTACTGCCGCGGCGCCCACCCCTCCCCCGGCCGTACGGTTCTCGGCCGTCCACAAGCACTTCGGGCAGGTGCACGCGATCGCCGGTATCGACCTGGACATCGCCCGCGGTGAGACCCTGGCCCTGCTCGGCCGCAACGGCGCGGGCAAGTCCACCGCGATCTCGCTGATGCTCGGCCTCGACCAGCCGGACGGCGGCGAGGTGCGGCTGTTCGGCGGCGCGCCGCAGGACGCGG
Organism: Streptomyces sp. NH27; assembly: GCF_056859195.1. Classification (NCBI taxonomy): domain Bacteria; kingdom Bacillati; phylum Actinomycetota; class Actinomycetes; order Kitasatosporales; family Streptomycetaceae; genus Streptomyces; species Streptomyces sp. NH27. Next base: position 808 of record NZ_JACEGK010000365.1, on the reverse strand, counting down.
TCCGGGGCGGCCTGGTGGGGGCGATGCTCCAGGACGGCACCCCGATCCCGCGGGTGACCGTCCGCGAGTGGGTCGGCTTCGTCGCCGCCACCTACCCGCGGCCGATGCCGGTCGCCGAGGCCCTCGCGCTCGCCGGGATCGGGGAGTTGGCCGGGCGGCGGGTGGACAAGCTCTCCGGCGGGCAGGCGCAGCGGCTGCGGTTCGCGCTGGCCGTCGCGGGCAACCCGGCGCTGATCGTGCTGGACGAGCCGACCGCTGCGCTGGACGTGGAGGCGCGGCGCGGCTTCTGGCGCTCGATGCGCGGGTACGCCGCGCGCGGCAACACCGTGGTGTTCTCGACGCATTACCTGGAGGAGGCGGACGAGAACGCCGACCGGATACTCGTGATCGACCGGGGCCGTACCGTCGCCGACGGCAGCGGCGAGCAGATCAAGCGGGCGGTCGGCGGCACCCTGGTCTCCTTCGATCTGGCCGGGCGGGGCACCGCGGGCCTGCGCGAACTGCCCGGGGTGACCGCGCTCGAAGTGCGCGGCGACCGCGCGGTGCTGCGCAGCGCCGACTCCGACGCGACGGTGCTCGCGCTCGCCGAGGCCGGCCGGGTACGGCGGCTGGAGGTGGCGGCGGCGAGCCTGGAGGAGGCGTTCCTGAGCCTGACCGCCCACCCGGACCCGGCCCCTCACCCGGGCTCGGACTCGACCCCGGACTCGGACCCGGACACGGGCTCGGGCTCTGCCGCGGGCTACGGCAACTCCCAGGCGGTGACCCGATGAACGCCCCCGGCAAGGCCCTCGCCGCGCCCGTACCGGCT
>NZ_JACEGK010000364.1:0-8128 GCF_056859195.1 Streptomyces sp. NH27 | reverse complement strand
CGAGGGGCCGTACACATCCTTCCGCGCCACGGAAGCGGCCTGGCGATGTTCGATGTTTGGCGTCGTGGAGACCGCATTTCTCTATCGTTGTAAAGACCGCCGCCGGGCGCCGCACACCGGCCGCGACCTGCGATCGGCCTTCGGGAAAGCCATGACGCACCCCTTGACCCGCGGCAGTGCGGCGATGCGAGAATCCGTGGGTTCCTGGTCGTTCCTGTTCAATGCTGGTCAGTTCTGACGCCTCTTCAGGGCGCCATCGGTGCACGCGTCTTCGGTGCACGCTTCGACGAGAGAGGTCCCGCCATGCCGGTCGACCGCAGGTCGTTCCTGATCGCCGGAGCCGCCGGAGCCGCGGCCCCCGCCCTGCCCGGGCTCACCGGGACCGCGAGCGCCCACACGGACCCGGCGCACCCGGACCCCTCGGCGCCCGGCCTGCCCCGGACCGTCGACCTCGCGGACGGCTGGCGCTTCGCCCTCGTGAACCCGGCCGGCATCACCGACCCCACCGGCAGCTACGCGGACGCCGCCGCCCCCGGCTTCGACGACTCCCGCTGGCGGACCGTCCGCGTCCCGCACGACTGGAGTATCGAGCAGACCCCCACCACCGCCGACGGCACCTCCGGCGGCACCGGCTTCCTGCCCGGCGGACTCGGCTGGTACCGCAGGTCGTTCACCCTGCCGGCCGCCGTCGAGGGCCGCCGCGTCTCGGTCGAGTTCGACGGCGTCTACATGGACAGCTACGTCTACTGCAACGGAACCCTGGTCGGGAACCACCCCTACGGCTACACCGGGTTCGCCTTCGACCTCACCGACCTGCTGCACACCGACGGCCGTACCCCCAACGTGATCGCCGTACAGGTCCGTAACCAACTGCCCAGCAGCCGCTGGTACTCGGGCAGCGGCATCTACCGCAACGCCCGGCTGGTCGTCACCGACCCGGTGCACGTGGCCCGGCACGGCACCTACGTCACCACGCCCGACCTCGCCGACACGGTGAACCCGCGGCACGGCAACGGCTACGCCACCGTCCGCGCCCAGGTCGGCGTCGTCAACGAGACCACCGGCACCGTCGCCGCCACCGTGGTCAACACCGTCCGGGACCACAAGGGCCACCAGGTCGCGCAGGCGAGTTCACCGCTGGCACTGGCGGCGGCGACCGGCGCGCAGCACATCACGACCGAACTGCGGCTGGATCGGCCGGAGTTGTGGTCGTACGCCACTCCGGAGCACCGGTACACCCTGGAGACCGAAGTCCGGGTCCACGGCCAGGCGGTGGACACGGTCACCACCACCTTCGGCCTGCGCCACCTCACCCTCGACCCGGACCACGGCCTGTCCGTCAACGGCGAGCCCACCAAGATCAAGGGTGTCGACCTCCACCACGACCAGGGCGCGCTCGGTGCCGCGATCCACTACGACGCGGTGCTGCGCCAGATGACCATCATGAAGTCCATGGGCGTCAACGCCTTCCGGACCTCCCACAACCCGCCCTCGCCGGAGATGATCCGGGTCTGCGAGGAACTCGGCATCGTGATGATGGTCGAGGCGTTCGACTGCTGGCGGACCGGCAAGAACACCTACGACTACGGCCGGTTCTTCGACGCCGACAGCGCCGCCGACATCGCGGAGATGGTGGCCGCGGCCCGCAACTCGCCCGCGGTGATGATGTGGTCGATCGGCAACGAGATCCCCGACTCCACCTCCACCGCGGGGCTGGCCATGGCCGACGGGCTGATCACCGCGATCCGCGCGCTCGACACCACCCGCCCGATCGTCATCGGCTCCGACAAGTACCGCGGGATGCCGGCGGCCGGCTCCGCCGCCGACCTGATGCTCGCCAAACTCGACGGCCTCGGCCTCAACTACAACACCGCGGCCTCCGTGGACGCGCTGCACGCCCGCTACCCGCACCTGTTCCTCTTCGAGTCCGAGTCGTCGTCGGAGACCTCGACCCGAGGCACGTACCAGGATCCGCAGCACCTCAACACCGGCGAGAACTACACACCGGGCCGGCGGGCCACCTCGTCCTTCGACAACAACCTCGCGTCGTGGACCATGAGCGGCGAGTACGGCCTGAAGAAGGACCGCGACCGGGCCTTCTTCGCCGGCGAGTTCCTCTGGTCCGGCACCGACTACATCGGCGAGCCGACGCCCTACAACGTCTTCCCGGTGAAGGCGTCGTTCTTCGGCGCGGTCGACACGGCCGGCTTCCCGAAGGACATGTACCACCTCTTCCGCAGCCAGTGGACCTCCGAGCCGATGGTGCATCTGCTGCCGATGGACTGGACGGACCACAAGCCGGGCGAGACCGTCGAGGTGTGGGCGTACTCCACCGTGGACACCGTCGAGCTCTACCTCAACGGCCGTTCGCTGGGCGTGCGCCGCTTCGACACCAAGAAGACCACGGACGGGCGCGGCTACCTGGAGACCACGGAGCCGACCGGTGACGACAAGACGGTCACCACCGGTGCCTACCCGGGCAGTTACACCAGCCCGAACGGCAGCGCGGGCAAGCTCCACCTGACCTGGCAGGTGCCCTTCGCCGCCGGCGAGCTCAAGGCGGTCGCCCGCAGGAACGGCAAGACGGTGGCCACCGACGTGCTGCGCACCGCCGGCCGGCCGCACGCCGTCCGGCTCACCCCGGACCGCGCCACCGCGGTGGCCGACGGCGACTCGCTGGTCTACGTCACCGCCGAGGTGATCGACTCCCACGGCGTGGTGGTGCCCGGCGCCGACCACCTGCTCACCTTCGCGGTGTCCGGCGGTTCCCTGGCCGGCCTCGACAACGGGCAGCAGGAGAGCGCCGAGCGGTACCAGGCCACCACCCGGACCGCCTTCCACGGCAAGGCGCTCGCCATCCTGCGCTCGGGCACCGGCGCCGGGCACCTCGACGTGACCGCGAGCGCCCCCGGCCTGCACAGCGGCACCGCCTCGATCCGCACCACGCGCGCGCCCGGCACGGTGGCCGGCACTCCCCCGGTCCGCTTCGTCCCCGACCCCGGCCCCGGCGCGCCGGCCTACCCGCTGGCCGACGCGAGCTACTCCGGCTCGCCCACCTCGCTGCCCGCCGCGATGCTCGACGGCAACCCGGCCACCGGCTGGTCCAACGCCTTCGCCAAGAGCGCCACCGCGCTGCTGCCGGCCTACGACGGCGCCCGCCTTGAGGACTGGGTCTCGGTGACCTGGGCCACGGCCGGCCCGATCGACACCGTCTCCGTCGCCTTCACCGTCGACGCGACGCACTCGCTGCCGGCCACGGTCGTGGTGTCCTACTGGGACGGCGACCGCTGGACCCCGGTGCAGCACCCGGCCGTCGCCTGGGCGAGCGCGAGCGACAGCCCCACGGTCATCACCTTCTCCGCCGTCCATACCGCGCGGCTGCGGCTGGACCTGACCAGCGCGGCCCCCGGCGCACACTCCGGCGCGCAGCGCATCAGCGCGCTGACCGCCACGACGGCGGCCGGATGAGCGCCGGCCCCCGGAGTACCCCACGTCATAGTGGAGACCGCGCCGCTCAACGTACGATCACGCAATGGCTGACATGACCGACACCACGCCCGGCTGGCTGGCTCCCGAGGAACTGGAGCTTGCCCGCGCTCGTATGCCGATCCTCTACGTCGACGCCGTGCCGGTGCGGGTCGACGACAACGGAGAGGTCACCCACATCGGTCTGCTGCTGCGTATCGGACCGGACGGGACGGTCAGCCGCAGCCTCGTCTCCGGCCGCGTGCTGCACCACGAGCGGGTACGGGACGCGCTCCTGCGCCACCTGGAGAAGGACCTCGGGCCGGTCGCGCTGCCGCGGGTCCCCGCGTCGCTCCAGCCCTTCACCGTCGCGGAGTTCTTCCCGACCGAGGGCGTCACCTCCTACCACGACCCGCGGCAGCACGCGGTCTCGCTCGCGTACGTGGTGCCGGTGGCGGGTGACTGCCGCCCGCGGCAGGACGCGCTGGACCTGGTCTGGTTCACCCCCGAGGAGGCGTCCTCTTCGCAGCTCCAGGAGGAGATGCCAGGCGGCCGCGGCATCCTGCTCAAGCAGGCACTGGCGCACGTCGGCCGCCTGGGCTGATCGGGCCGGTCGATCGGACCGGTCGATCGGGGGATAGCGGGGGGCCGGGGGGCTCTGGAAGATCACCGCGATCGGAATCCCCTACGACTTCGGCGCGGGTCACCCGCTGCTCGGCCGGCGGATCCCCGGGACACCCGGACGGCCCGCCCATCGACGACGGGCGGGCCGCACCTGCCGGTAAGGGCTCAGCAGGCTGTCCTCGTGGCGGAGAGGTAGATCGACTCCGCGTCGTTGTCGCGGTTGCCCATGCTGCTGGACACGCTCCCGTGGTCCATGCAGAGGTTCCAGCCGCGGCCGCCGGCGTAGTCGTAGAGCCAGCCCACGTGGCTACGGCGGTTGCGCCAGGACGAGGTCTTGTTGACGAAGCCCCAGTTGGAGAGGTTCTGGTGCCTGCCGGTGTCCTTGAACTTCAGCATCTTGCCCGAGAAGCCCTTGTACTGCCACAGGCACGCGTACCCCGAGGGGCAGGAGGATGCCGACGTGGGACCCACGTTGTAGACGGTGTTGCCTCCGTCGTACGAGATCTCCTGGGCGCTGACGCGGACCCCGCCCGGCACGTGCTCGAGCTGCTCAGCGATCTGCTGGTTCTGCCGCGGCGACGCCTGACGGGCGTACGTTGCGGCGCTCTTCGCCGCGGTGTTGCCGACGGCGTCGGCGGGTGCGGTGAAGGCGAAGCCGCTGCCCAGGACCGCGGTCGTGGCCAGAATGACCAGTTGCCTACGAACGTTCATGGCGTGTGTTTCCTCCCTGTGAGGTCGGTCGGCCGACGCTCTGTGGAACCGTCGGCCGAGTGACATATCGAGAGTGCTGAGCAGCGGGCTCCCGACGCCAGGGACCACGGCGCATTGACGACATCCTGGGACGTCTCACGCGCTGACCTGCGGGGATATCACCTCCGGTGGCGCAGTGCTGGGACGCCCAGGGACCGTGCCGGCGCCATGACTTGCTCGCCGACCCCTCCCGCGGGTGACGGCTGTGGAGCGACCGCGGATCGGGAGGGTGTCGCGGGGCGCGCCCGGCCACCATGACAGGACCACCGGCCGCCTCCTCGGACTCGCCGGGCGGGCCGGTGGGACCCGGAGCCGGTACTACGCCGCCGACGATCGCCAGCCGCGACCACCAGGCAGGGCTCCCCGGGGAACCGGGCGGCAGTCGCATACGACAGCCCGCCCCGTATCGGCCCCCGGAAAGCGCTTGGCCGGCAACGGAGTTGGCGCCCGGCCGGTGTTCAGGCGCCGGGTCGCGGGGTACGCAGCGCCGGGGGCGGTCCGGCAGCGGTGTCGCGGTTCGCAACCCACCGCACCAGCCCGGCCGCGTCGATGCCGTACGGCGCCCGGTCCCCGTACGGGGCCAGTCCGCGCGCCGCACGCTCCAGAAGGGCCGCGGCTCCGCGGCTGTTGCCCCGGGCCGCGTGGGTGAGGCCGACCGCCAGTTGGGCCAGGGCCCGCCACAAGGCGCGCTCGTCGGCGGGCGCGGCCTTCCACATGTCCTCCAGCACCTCGTGGGCGTGGAAGGGCATGCCGTCGTCGAGGAGGCGCTGGGCCTCGTCCAGGGTCTGCCGGGCGGTACGGCGGACGCCTTCCGGCTGGCGCTCCACGCCCTGCGCGCCGTAGGGCAGCGGGCGGCCGAGGCCGTCGCGCGGCCGGCTGTTGCGCGCCTTGCCGTCGGCGTCCCGGTCGCGGCCGGAACGCCCTTGCGCCGCCGACGAGTTCGGGACCTGGTCCCGGTTCTCGTGCCGGCCGCTCGGCGTCTTGTCCGCCGGTTCGGGGACCGCGCCGCAACGCTCGCAAGGCGCGGGGGCCGGCAAGGTACGGACGGCTCCGCAGTTGTCGCAGCCGCCGTGCGTGCGGTCGGCCGGGTCTCCGTCCTGCGACGTCTCGTTCATCCGGCAATTGTGCCGCGGGGCGGCGGCCGGGTGGGTCAGCGGCCCGCCATCCGGAAGGACCGGTTCGGCGTGGGCCGCAGAAGGCGAGGAGGCCGCCGACGCATCTGCGGCCGGCGCGGTCTGCCGATGGTCGGTGCTGCGCACCGGCCTCGTCTGTTCAGCGCTTGCACGCGGGCGATGAGCCCGGCGAAGGTGAACGGCCCGCCCAAGTGGCCGTCGACGCCGAGGCCGAGTCCGCCGGCGCGCTCGTCGCACGTGCCCGCCGCGAGATGTCTGTGGTCGTGTCTGTGGTCCTCCACATTTATTACGCGCATGGCCTCACCCTGACATCCGTCAGGTCACGATGGCATAAAGATCTCGGGCGGAGCGGTCGTCGTACCTCGCCGCAAGGCCGTGCCAACGGCTCCGCGGACGCGGATCGTCGCGCCGGTCACATGGAGCTTCGTACGGGTCGTCGCACGCCTCATCGCGCGGGGCTTCGCACAGGGCTTCGCGCGGCTCATCCCCGTACCCGCGCCAGGAGTCGGCCGTTCTCGGGGTAGGGGCGCTCCGCCGGCAGCAGGTGCCGGGCGGCCTCCAACTCCCCTGCCCGCACGTGGGCGTGGACCTCGTGCGCGAGCGCGGTGACGTCGGTGATGGCGACCGTCCACTCGTCCGCGTAGCGGCGCGCGGCGTCGCCCGCGAGGCCGAGTTGCAGCGAACGGTGCGGAAGCGGCCGCAGGTGCAGATCGCGTTCGGGGTCCCACTGGACCCGGGCGGGTGCCTGCTTGAGCTCGCGCCGCCAGGCGTCGTGGTCGGGGTGGAGCGCGGGGTCGTAATGCGCCAGGCAGGCGTGTTCCAGGGCCCATTCGAAGCCGTCGCGGGTGATCTCGACCGCGAGTACGGTCTCCTGGCCCTCCTTCGCGCCCCATCCGCAGCGGTACATCATCCAGAGGAAGGACGGCTTGATCCACGTCATGCGGTCCCGCTTCCAGGCCGCGGGGAAGCGCCCGTTCCGCGCCGCCGGTCCGCCGATCTCCGGCGCGTACGCCTGGTAGACGGTCACCGTCGAGGTCGTATGAAGGGCGCGGATCTGCTGCCTGGGTTCTGCCACGGTGCCCAGCCTCGATCTTCCCGGGCCGCGGGCGCCACCGGTTTACCTGCGAGGCGGTCAGGTCCCGCGGACCCGCAGGCGGCGCAGCATGCGGGGGTTCTCGAAGCCGACCGCGCGGGCGGCGGCGTCGAGAGTGGCGCCGTGGCTGATGAGGTGCTCGGCGCGTTCGAGGCGGAGGGCCTGCTGGTAGCGCAGCGGGGTGAGGCCGCCGGTGGCGCGGGTGAACAGGCGGGTGAGGGTGCGCTCGCTGACGCCCACGGCCCCGGCCAGAGCCGGCAGCGGCAACGACTCGCCGAACTTCGCGTCGAGTACGTCCTGGGCGCGGTGCACGGTGTCGTCGAAGTGGGAGCGGTACCGGAACATCGCACTGGCCTGCGGCTCGTGGCCGTTGCGCCGGGTGTGGACGACCATGTCGCGGGCCACCTGGGCGGCGACGGCGGGGCCGTGCCAGGTCGCAACCAGATGCAGGGCCAGGTCGATGCCGCTGGCGATGCCGGCCGAGGTGACCACCCGGTCGTCGGCGGGGTAGAGGACGTCGCGGACGACCACGGCCTCGGGGTGGCGGCGGGCCAACTCGTCCTGCACGTCGTGGTGGGTGGTGCAGCGGCGCCCGTCGAGCAGGCCGGCCCGGCCGAGCGCCTCCGCGCCGACGCAGACCCCGGCCACCGTCCCGCCCCTGGCGTGGTGGTCCCGCAGCGACCGCAGAGCGGCCGCACCGATGGCAGAGCCGAGGACGGAACTTCGGCCGCTCCCGGTTCTGGTTCCGGTTCTGGTTCCGGCGCCGGAACCGTTACGGGGACCGGTACAGGCACTCGCACTGGCACCGTCCGCCGAAGCGGACGCGCGCCAGCCGGGCACCACGATCAGGTCCCCCGGGCCGAGTTCGGGCCACTCCGTCCTTGCCACCACCGGCAGCCCCTGAGCGGTCGGCACCACCGGCTGCTCGGCGACGTAGCCGAGCGTGCAGGGGTGCCCGAAGTCCGCGGCCGTGGAGAAGACCTGCGCGGGGCCGGCCAGGTCCAGCAGATGGACACCGGGCACCAGGAAGAAGACGATGTGGCTCACGATCAGGCCATCATGC
>NZ_JACEGK010000363.1:0-8150 GCF_056859195.1 Streptomyces sp. NH27 | reverse complement strand
CCGAAAGGGTGTTCAGCCGGTCATGACCAGGTGAGCAGCCGCTTGGGTTCCTCCAGGATCGCCGCGACGTCGCCCAGCACCTTCGAACCCAGTTCGCCGTCGACCAGCCGGTGGTCGAAGGAGAGCGCGAGGGTGGTGACGTGCCGCGCCTTCACCTTGCCCTTGTGCACCCAGGGCTGGAGCTTGACCGCGCCGAACGCGAGGATCGCGGACTCGCCCGGGTTGAGGATCGGGGTGCCGGTGTCGATGCCGAAGACGCCGACGTTGGTGATGGTGACGGTGCCGCCCTGCATCGCGGCCGGCGAGGTCTTCCCCTCCCGCGCCGTACTGACCAACTCACCCAGCGCGGAGGCCAGTTCGGGCAGCGTCTTGTCGTGGGCGTCCTTGATGTTGGGCACCACCAGGCCGCGCGGGGTGGCCGCGGCGATCCCCAGGTTGACGTAGGACTTCCGGACGATCTCCTGGTTCGCCTCGTCCCAGGCCGAGTTGACCTCCGGGTTGCGGCGGATCGCGACCAGCAGCGCCTTGGCGACCAGCAGCAGCGGGCTGACCTTGAGCCCCGCGAACGCCGGATCGGCCTTCAACTCCTGCACCAGCTTCATCGACTTCGTGATGTCGAAGGTCACGAACTCGGTGACGTGGGGCGCGGTGAAGGCACTGGCGACCATCGCCTGCGCGGTGGCCTTGCGGACGCCCTTGATCGGGACCCGCGTCTCGCGCGCGCCCGCCGAGGCGATGCCGGCGGCGGCATCAACGTCGGCGTCGGCGTCGGCCGCCGGCAGCGGCAACCGGGCCGGCGGCGCGGCGGCGGCCCTGATGTCCTCGCGGGTCACCTCGCCGTGCGGCCCGGTGGGCATCACCGTGGCCAGGTCGATGCCCAGTTCCTTGGCGAGCTTGCGCACCGGCGGCTTGGCGAGCGGCCGCAGCGCGCCGGGCACGGGCGCCTCGGCAGGCGCGGGTGCGGCCACCGCGGGCTCCGCCACGACAGGCGCGGCGGCCACGGCGGGCGCCACGGGCGCCGCGGGCGCCGCCGCATACCCGTTCAGCTGATCGCCGGCCTTCTGCTTACGAGGCCGCCTGGTCGTCGACGACGGCGCGACCCCGTAACCGACCAGCACCGCCGTCCGTTTGACGGCCGGCTCCGGCGCGGGCTGCGCCGCCGCCGGCTCCGCGCCGACCGCGTCCGAAGCGGCGGCACCGGCATCGGCACCGCCCGGCGCCTCGTCGCCGCCCGCGTCCACCACGATGATCGGGGTGCCCACGTCCACCGTGGTGCCCTCGTCGAAGCGGATCTCGCTGACCACCCCGTCGAACGGGATCGGCAGCTCCACGGCCGCCTTCGCCGTCTCGACCTCGCAGACCACCTGCCCGTCGGTGACCGTGTCCCCGACGCCCACGTACCACTTGAGGATCTCCGCCTCGGTCAGGCCCTCGCCGACATCCGGCATCCTGAACTCGCGAAAGCGCTGTGCCTGTACGGCCATGATCGTCACAACCCTCTCCTCAGTACGCCAGCACGCGGTCGACGGCGTCGAGTACGCGGTCCAGACCGGGCAGGTACTCGTCCTCCAGCCGGGCCGGCGGGTACGGCGCGTGGAAACCGCCCACCCGCAGTACCGGCGCCTCCATGGCGTAGAAGCAGCGCTCGGTGATCCGGGCCGCGATCTCCGCGCCCGAACCGAAGAAGACCGGGGCCTCGTGCACCACGACCAGCCGGCCGGTCTTCTCCACCGAAGTCTGCACGGTGTCGAAGTCGATCGGCGAGATCGAGCGCAGGTCCACCACCTCGACGCTGTGGCCCTCGTTCGCCGCCGCGGCCGCCGCCTCCAGGCACACCTTCACCATCGGCCCGTACGCCACCAGCGTGACATCGGTGCCGGTCTGGGCCACCGCCGCCTTGTGCAGCCCCGCGGGCACGGCCGAGACGGCCACCTCGCCCTTGTCCCAGTAGCGGCGTTTCGGCTCGAAGAAGATCACCGGGTCGTCGCACTCGATGGACTGCCGCATCATCCAGTACGCGTCCGAGGCGTTCGACGGCGAGACCACCTTCAACCCGGCGATGTGCGCGAAGAGCGTCTCCGGGGACTCGCTGTGGTGCTCGACCGCGCCGATGCCGCCGCCGTAGGGGATGCGGATGACGATCGGCAGCTTGATCTTGCCGAGCGCCCGGGCGTGCATCTTCGCCAGCTGCGTGACGATCTGGTCGTAGGCCGGGAAGACGAAACCGTCGAACTGGATCTCCACCACCGGGCGGTAGCCGCGCAGCGCCAGGCCGATCGCGGTGCCCACGATGCCGGACTCGGCGAGCGGGGTGTCGATCACCCGGCCCTCGCCGAAGTCCTTGAACAGGCCGTCGGTGATCCGGAAGACGCCGCCGAGCCGGCCCACGTCCTCCCCCATCACCAGGACCTTCGGGTCGTTCTCCAGGGACGTGCGCAGCGACTCGTTGAGCGCTTTCGCGATGGCCATCTGCGTCATGTCAGTGCCCCTTTCCGGAGCCGGCCGCCCCATGGGCGCCGGCGGGAGCGTCCTCGAAGGAGGCCAGGTACTCGGCGAACTGGGCGCGCTCCTCGTCCACCAGCGCGTGCCCGTCGGCGTAGATGTTCTCGAAGATCGCCATCGTGTCGGGGTTCGGCATGCTGCGCACGCCGTCGCGGACCCGCTTGGCCAGCGCGTCGCTCTCGGCGTCCAGGCCCGCGTAGTACTCCTCGTCGGCCAGGCCCTGCTTGTCGAGGTAGGCGCGCAGCCGGGCGATCGGGTCCTTCGACGCCCACTCCTCGCGTTCCTCGTCGGTGCGGTAGCGGGTCGGGTCGTCGGTGGTGGTGTGCGCGCCCATCCGGTACGTGAACGCCTCGACCAGCATCGGGCCCTGCCCGCTGCGGGCGTGCTCCAGGGCCGCCCGGGTGACCGCGAGCACCGCCAGCACGTCGTTGCCGTCCACCCGGACGCCCGGGAAGCCGTAGCCGGCCGCGCGCTGGTAGATCGGCACCCGGGACTGCTTCTCGGTCGGCTCGGAGATCGCCCACTGGTTGTTCTGGCAGAAGAACACCACCGGCGCGTTGTAGACCGCGGCGAAGGTGAAGGACTCCGCCACGTCGCCCTGGCTGGAGGCGCCGTCGCCGAAGTACGCGATCACCGCGGCGTCCGCGCCGTCCTTGGCCACGCCCATCGCGTAGCCGGTCGCGTGCAGCGTCTGCGAGCCGATGACGATGGTGTAGAGCTGGAAGTTGTTCTCGTTCGGGTCCCAGCCGCCGTTGTTGACCCCGCGGAACATGCCCAGCAGGTTCAACGGGTCCACGTCACGGGTCCAGGCCACGCCGTGCTCGCGGTAGGTCGGGAAGATGTAGTCGTCCGGGCGGGTGGCCCGTCCGGAACCGATCTGGGCGGCTTCCTGGCCGAGCAGCGAGGCCCACAGCCCCAGCTCGCCCTGCCGCTGCAAAGTGATCGCCTCGGCGTCGAACCGGCGGGTCAGCACCATGTCGCGGTACAGGCCACGCAACTCGTCCGGGGTCAGGTCGATGGAGTACTCGCCGTGCTCGACGCGCTCACCTTCGGGGGTCAGCAGTTGTACGAGCTCGGGCTCGCCCCCACGGCGCTTCGCGCGGCCGCGGCCGGCACTCGCCCTGGCCTTGGCGGGGGTACCCCCAGCGGCAGTGCTCTTCACGCTCACGTTCGCTCCTCCGTCTGTCCAGCCCCCGGGATCTGCCGGAGAGCCAGTGCGGCTCACCAGGTCCGGCGTGACGCACGGGGTATGTGCGGCATGGCCGGGCCAGGCGTGACAACGCCCCGGCGAATGGCCTGCAATGCAGACGTTACCTACATCGGGAAGTCTTCGCGTACACCGAGGGCACACTTTCTGACCTGCGGTTTTGCTTGGATTTCCTAGTAGTCCGCGTTACCGCAGGCCATGACCGGGACACCGGCACCGTATCCCGATCGGGAAAAGTCCGTAAGGGGTGAACGGCGCGGAGTGCCGCCCGGTTCCGGCCATCGCCCCGAACGCGACCAGACGGACATAGCAGACGCAAGGCTTCTCCCGCCACTCGCGCAAGGCCGGACCTCCTGTTGATCTACGCTGAGCCGCGTGATGGGCACGGCACAGCGGCCGCCCGCACTGACCGCCCTGCTGCGCCGCTACGACTGTGCGGCAACCCTGCTGACCTGCGAACCCGTACCGCGCGGGTTACTCAACCGGGGCTGGCGGATCACCACGGGCAGCGGCCGCTACTTCCTGAAGCAGTACGTCGCCGCGGATACCGCGGCACCGGCGGTGATCGCCCGGCAGCACCACGCGACCCGCCGGCTCGCCCGGCTGGGGCTACCCGCGGCCGCGCCGCTGCCGGACCGCGGCGGCGCCACCGTCACGGTCCTGGACGGCCACCGCTACGCCCTCTTCCCGTGGATCGAGGGCCGCCACCGCGAGGGCACCGAACTCTCCCAGAGCTGTTCGCGCCGGCTCGGCACCCTGCTCGGCCTGGTCCACACCGGGCTGGCCGACACGCAGCCGCCGCCGCCGGCCGAGCCGCACCCCAGCGCCGACCCCGACCGCACCCACGAGCAGATCGACCACCTGCTCACCCTGGTACGCGGCCACCGCCCCTTCGACGCCTTCGACGCGCTCGCCGAGCACCGCCTGCTCGAACGCCGTACGCTGCTGCGCCGGCTCGCCCATCGCCGTCCGCCGGCCGCGGACGACCGCGCCAGCGGCTGGGTGCACGGCGACTTCCACCCGCTCAATCTGCTCTACCGCGGTGAGGAGCCCGCCGCGATCATCGACTGGGACCGGCTGGGCGTCCACCCCCGCGCCGAGGAGGCGGTCCGCGCCGCCGTCATCTTCTTCGTCCACCCCGCCGACGGGCGTCTCGACCTCGCCAAGATCCGCGGCTACGCCCGCGCGTACCGGCGGGCCGCCGGCATCGCCGCGTCCGAGGTGGCCGCGGCCGTGCACCGCGTGTGGTGGGAGCGGCTCAACGACTTCTGGATGCTGCACTGGCGCTACCAGCACCGCGATCCCCGGTCCGATCCGCTCTTCCCGGCCGCGTCGGCCCTGGCGGTGTGGTGGACCGAGGAGTACGCGCGCGTCTCCGACGCGTTCACGGGGTGACCCGCTCCCCCCGCCCGGCCCCGTCCTGTCGACCGGGGGACCACCTGCCGGTGAGTGGCTGATCGCCACGGTCACCCGGCGAAGTCCGGGGGAGGGGGAGAACGGAGCGAGCAACCCACCGCCGGCCGGTGGGCGGGACCGGGACCGGGACGGCGGCGCCGTCAGCCGCCGATGCTCCCGACGGTGCCACCGACCGAGTCGCCGCCGCCGTCGTCACCGCCGGCGCTACCGCCACCGGCACCGCTGCTGCTGCTGCCGTCGCCCCCGCCGGTGGGCGACCCCGTGTCGGGCGGCCCGGTGGGCGGCTTCGTGGGCGGCGGCGTGGGCGGCGACGGCTTCGTCGTGTGGGTGGGCGGCGTCGTGGGAGGCGTGGTGGCGCTGGTGGGAGGCGAGGACGGGGTGCGGTCGGACGGGGTGTCGCTGGACTCGCCGGAGTCGCTCGGCTCGTCGGACACTTCGCCCGAGGAGTCGTCCGACGGCTGGTCCGCGCTGCCGTCGGACGGCCGGTCCGAGGTGTGCGTACGGGTGGGCGCGGTGGTGTGGTCGGTGCCGGCCCCGCTCCCACCGGTGTGCCTGGTCGCGAGATAGACCCCGAGCGCGATGGCGAGCACCGCGGCGATCACGAAGAGCACGGGCTTGACCCAGGAACTCCCGCTGGACGGCGGCTTCTCGCCGTACCCGTGCACGTCGTCGTTGCCGCCGACCCCGGAGATCCCGCCGAGCAGCGGACCGATCTCCGCGGTGTTGCCGCTCTGCCCGCGCCCGCCGCTCTGGGCCACCACGGTGGGTGACGTGCCGGTCGGGCGGGGCGCGACCGCGGTGACCGCGCCGGTGTCCCACATCCCCCCGGTCCAGCCGCCCTGCTGCATGAGCGTGTGGTGGGCGTACCCGACCAGCGCCCGCATCTCCTCGGCGTTCTCGAACCGGTCCTCGGGCTGCTTGGCGAGCGAGCGCAGCACGAGGCCGTCGAGCTCCGGCGGCACCCGGTCGCTGATCTGCGACGGCAGCCGCGGCTCGTCCTGGACGTGCTGGTAGACCACGGACAGCGGGGTCTCGCCGACGAACGGCGGCCGCAACGCGAGCAACTCGTAGAGCAGGCACCCGGTGGCGTACAGGTCGCTGCGGTGGTCGACGGTCTTGCCGAGCGCCTGCTCGGGCGAGAGGTACTGCGGGGTGCCCATCACCATGCCGGTCTGCGTCATGGTGCTGGCCGCGCCGTGCATCGCGCGGGCGATGCCGAAGTCCATCACCTTGACCGCGCCCGTATTGGTGATGATGACGTTCGCGGGCTTGATGTCACGGTGCACGATGCCGTGCTCGTGGCTGTAGGCCAGCGCGTCCAGCACGCCGGAGACGATCACCAGCGCCTGGTCGACCGGGGGCGGGGTGGGTCCGGTGAGCAGGTCCTTGATGGTGTGGCCCTCGACCAGCTCCATCACGATGTAGGGGACGGTGCCCGTACGGGTGATGTCCTCGCCGGAGTCGTAGACCGCGACCACCGCGTGGTGGTTGAGGCCGGCCACCGACTGGGCCTCGCGGGTGAAGCGGGCCCGGGCCACCTGATCCTCGGCGAGGTCGGTGCGCAGCAACTTGACGGCGACGATCCGGCCGAGCCGCACGTCCTCCGCCGCGAAGACCTCGGCCATGCCGCCTCGGCCCAGCCGTCCGGTCAGCCGGTAGCGGCCGTCGCCGACCACGGCGCCAGGGCCCCAAGGACCGTTGGCCTCCGACGCTCCGATGCCGGCGGCCGTCTCGTTCGGGTCGACCATCAGTCCTCGTCGTCCGTCCATGTCGTGCGAGCCATGTGGTGCGAGCCTGTCGTACGCGCATCGCTGTCTTGGTGCGCCACCGTACCGCTTTTCGGGTTGCGCGATCGGTCGCCGTCCGGCTGCCGTACGAAGGTCACCGCTTTGTGCGTGGACGATGCGTATCAGGTGACGAGATGGTCAACGAACTTGACGTGCCCGTGCGATAAGCGAGACTTGGCGGGCAAGCTCGGGGACGGGTCTGTCCCGGTCCACCTTCAGGGGGTAGCGGTACTGATGAGCGGGGACGCCACACAGGGCGGGTACACGGGGCGCTCGGTAGGCGGCGGGCGGTACGCGCTGCGCGACCTGCTCGGTCAAGGTGGCATGGCGTCGGTGCACCTGGCGCATGACACGGTGCTCGACCGGCCCGTGGCCGTCAAGACCCTCCACACCAACCTGGGCACCGAGCAGTCGTTCCGGGAGCGTTTCCGCCGCGAGGCACAGTCCGTCGCCAAACTCAACCACACCAACATCGTCTCGGTCTTCGACTCCGGCGAGGACATGATCGACGGCCAGCTGGTGCCGTACATCGTGATGGAGTACGTCGAGGGCAAGCCGCTGGGCGACCTGCTGGCCGCGGACATCGCCCAGTTCGGCGCGATGCCCGCCGACAAGGCGCTGCGGATCACCGGCGACGTACTGGCCGCGCTGGCGGTCAGCCACGAGATGGGCCTGGTGCACCGGGACATCAAGC
The DNA here is from genome assembly GCF_056859195.1 of Streptomyces sp. NH27. Lineage (NCBI taxonomy): Bacteria > Bacillati > Actinomycetota > Actinomycetes > Kitasatosporales > Streptomycetaceae > Streptomyces > Streptomyces sp. NH27. Next base: position 544 of record NZ_JACEGK010000363.1, on the reverse strand, counting down.
CGGGCAACGTGATGATCACCCGGCGCGGCGTGGTCAAGGTGATGGACTTCGGCATCGCGCGGGCCATGCAGTCCGGTGTGACGTCGATGACGCAGACCGGCATGGTGGTCGGCACCCCGCAGTACCTCTCGCCCGAGCAGGCGCTCGGACGCGGTGTGGACGAGCGCTCCGACCTGTACTCGGTCGGCTGCATGCTCTTCGAACTCCTCACCGGGCGGCTGCCGTTCGACGCGGACTCGCCGCTGGCGATGGCCTACCAGCACGTCCAGGAGACCCCGCCGGCCCCGTCCACGGTGAACCAGGCGCTCGGCCCCGCGATCGACGCGCTGGTGGCCCGCGCACTGCGCAAGAACCCCGCCGAGCGCTTCCCGACCGCCGACACGATGCACGACGAGATCGAGCGGGTGCTCTCCGCCACGCAGAGCGGCACCATGCCGGTGATCTCCGGCAACGCCGTCACCGGCAGCCGCGGCGAGGGCGTCGCCGCATCGGTCTTCCCGGTCCAGCCCGGGCAGATACAGACCCCACCGCCGCAGATCCAGAC
>NZ_JACEGK010000362.1:0-8163 GCF_056859195.1 Streptomyces sp. NH27 | reverse complement strand
GCGGAGTCCCCGGGGAAAGGGTCGGTACGGACGCATTGACCCGGGGGCGGGGCGGCACTAGCTTCCTCCGTATTCGTTAGGAAGCTTTCCTAATCTGCATCCGCGAGGAGACGCCGCCGTATGCCCTCCGTCAGAGTGGGGACCGCCCGTCGGGCGGGGTTGCGCAGGATCACGACGGCCACCGCGAGCGGTCTGACCGCGGCGGGGCTGCTGGCCGCGCTGTCGCTGGCCGGTTCCACCGCCGACGCGGCGACCGCCACCCAGGGGCTGGTCCGGGTGAACCAGGTCGGCTACGCGGCGAAGGGCGCCAAGGAGGCGTTCCTGCTCGCCGAGTCCCCGGTGAAGGGCGCGACGTGGCGGCTGGTGGGCACCGGCGGCCGTACGGTCACCTCGGGCCGGACCGGCGCGAGCCTGGGGAAGTGGAACGCCGCCTACCGGGCGGTGTACGGCATCGACTTCGGCACGGTCCGCACCCCGGGCCGCTACCACCTGGTGGTCGGCGGCGCCGTCACCGGCAGCTCGCCGGTCTTCACCATCGGCACCCCGCCATCCGTCTTCGGCAGGCCCGCCGCCGACACCACCGCCTTCTTCCAGGCCCAGCGCGACGGCGCCGACACCATCCCCGGCCGGCTCGCCCGCAAGCCCGCGCACCTCAATGACGCGCACGCCTCCGTCTACGCCTGGCCGGCCTTCACCGACCCCGACGAGAGCGACGCGATCAAGGCCGCCCCGAAGAAGATCGGCGGGCCGGTGGACGTCTCCGGCGGCTGGTTCGACGCGGGCGACTACCTGAAGTTCACCGAGACCACCTCCTACGCGGTCGCCGCGCTGGAGATCGCCGGCCGGGACAGCGGCGCCGGGCCCGCCGGCCCGCTCGGCGCCGAGGCCCGGCACGGCCTGGACTGGCTGGACAAGATGTGGGACGGCACCACGAAGACCCTCTACATCCAGGTCGGTCTCGGCTCGGGCACGGAGAGCGGCAGCGTCGTCGGCGACCATGACGTGTGGCGGCTGCCCGAGCTGGACGACACCGACAGCGCGCACCCGTTCCTGAAGAACCGCCCGGTCTTCGAGGCGGCCGCGCCCGGCTCGAAGATCAGCCCCAACCAGGCCGGCCGGCTCGCCGCCGACTTCGCGCTCGCCGCGCAGAGCTACGCGCACACCGACCGTGCCAGGGCCCGCGCCTACCTCGCGACGGCCGCGCAGATCTACGGCCTGGCCGACACCCACCCGGGCGCCCTCGTCACCACGGTGCCCGCCAGTTACTACCCCGAGACCAGCTGGCAGGACGACCTCGCCTTCGGCGGCGCCGAACTCGCCCTGGCCGCACAACAGTTGCACGACCCGCGGGCCAACACCTGGCTGGCGCAGGGCGCGAAGTGGGCCAAGGGCCACCAGAGCGAGGCCGACACGGACACGCTCAACATGTACGACACCAGCGCGCTCGCCGATCTCGACCTGGCCCGCGCGATCAACGCGGCCGGGCACACCGGCGGCCTCGCCGTCACCTCACGGCAGCTCACCGGCTACGTCAGGGCCCAACTCGCCGACGGCCAGGCCCGCGCGCAGGCCGACCCCTTCCACGCGGGCGCGGTCTACGACGACTTCGACGCCGACTCGCACACGCTGGGGATGGCCGCCACCGCCCGGCTGTACGCCGCCGCCACCGGCGACCACACCTTCGACCGGTTCGCCGTCCGGCAACTCGACTGGGTGCTCGGCGCGAACCCCTGGGGCACGTCCTTCGTCGTCGGCGAGGGCACCACCTTCCCGCGGTGCACCGCCGGCGAACTCGGCAACCTCGCGGGCGGTCCCGACGGCAAGCAGCCGCTGGAAGTCGGCGCGATCGTCAACGGGCCCAACGGTTCGGACCAGTTCGAGGGCGGCCTCGGGGACTATCTCGACGGCATGCGGGCCTGCCCGCCCACCGGCGAGCCCTTCGCACCCTTCACCGGGCACGGCAGCACCTACGCGGACGACGTCCGCTCCTGGCAGAGTTCCGAACCCGCGCTCGACATGGACGCCTCCGGCCTCCTGGCGTTCACCCTGTCCGCCCGGGCACGTTAGGGGTGCCCCGGCACGGCGCAGAGTCCGTTACCCCGCCAACTCCTTGGTCACGAAGACGTAGTGGGGGCCGCTCGGCTCCAGCAGGAACTCCGGACCCGTGACGGTGAACCCGAAGTGCTCGTAGAACCCGCGGGCGGACGTGCGGCCGTTGCACCAGACGACCTGGGCACCACGGGAGGCGGCCTCGCGCAGGCCGGCGCGCAGGGCCGCCGCCCCGTAGCCGGCCCCGCGCGCCTGGACGGAGCTGCCCATCCCGCGGAAGCGGTACGCGAGGGCGGCCTCGCCCGGCAGGGGGTCGGGGAAGAACGTGACACACGCCTGGATCGCACCCGCGTCGTCGTACGCGGCTATGTGGAAGGTGTCGGCGGGCGAGTCCTCCGGATAGACCGCGGCCTCGCGCGGCATGCCGGTGCGCAGCACCTCCCAGCGCAGCGCGAAGATCTCCTCGACGGGTACGACGGCCGTGCGCATACGGTACTTCCTCCGCGTTTCGTTCCTGGTCAGTCCAGGAACGAGGCTAGCGGCACGGAGGGATCGGACAGCGCCTCGGGGTCGACCGGGCGGCCGTCGCGGATCAGGTTCTGGACGGGTTCGGTGACGTCCCACACGTTGACGTTCATCCCGGCGAGCACCCGCCCCTCGCGCAGCCAGAACGCGATGAACTGCCGCTTGCCGACGTCGCCGCGGCACACCACCTGGTCGTACGACCCGGGCGCGGCGTTCCCGGAGAACTCCATGCCGAGGTCGTACTGGTCGGAGAAGAAGTACGGGATGCGGTCGTAGCTGACCTGCTGCCCGAGCATGGCGCGGGCGGCGGCGGGGCCGCCGTTCAGGGCGTTCGCCCAGTGCTCGACCCGCAGCCGGCCCCCGAGCAGGGGGTTCTCCGCGTTGGCGACGTCGCCGGCCGCGAAGATGTCGGGGTCGGAGGTGCGCAGGGAGGCGTCCACGGCGATGCCGCCGCCCTGGGCGCGGTCGGCGAGGGTGAGCCCGGCCGCCTCGGCGAGTGCGGTACGGGGGGCGGCGCCGATCGCGGCGAGCACGTCGTGCGCGGGGTGCTCGGTGCCGTCGTCGGCGACGGCCGCCAGCACCATGCCGTCCTGGCCGGTGATCTCGGTGAGCCGGCTGCCGAAGTGGAAGCGCACCCCGTGCTCGGTGTGCAGGTCGGTGAAGACCGAGCCGATTTCGGGGCCGAGCACCGCGTGCAGCGCGGTCGGCTCGGGTTCCACCACGGTGACCTCGGCGCCGTAGCCACGGGCGGCGGCCGCCACCTCCAGGCCGATCCAGCCGGCACCGGCGATCACCAGGTGGCCGTTCTCCCGGCCGAGGCTGGTCAGCACATGTTTCAGGCGCTCCGCGTGGGCGAGGCGGCGCAGGTGGTGCACCCCGGCCAGGTCGGTGCCCGGAATGTCCAGCCGGCGCGGTTCCGCCCCCGTCGCCAGCAGAAGTTTGTCGTACGGCAGGACGGTGCCGTCCCCCAACGTGACGGTGTGCGCGGCGCGGTCGAGGTGCACCACCGGCTGGCCGAGGTGGAGTTCGACGTCATGCTCGGCGTACCAGGTGGCCGGCTCCACGAAGACGGAGTCCCGCTCCTCGCTGCCGTTCAGGAACCCCTTGGACAGCGGTGGGCGTTCGTACGGATGGTCGCGCTCGTCGCCGATCAGTATCACCCGGCCGGTGAAACCCTCGGCGCGCAACGTCTCCGCGGCCTTCGCCCCGGCGAGGCCGGCTCCGACGATCACGAAGGTCTGGTGCGCGTCCACCACAGTGTGCCTCCCCGGCGGGTTGTCCGTTGCCCTGCTGAGCGTCCCGCACGGCGGCCCGGACGGGAAGGGCGCCGCGCCGGTCCGTCCCACCCGTTGATCATCCCACGGCGCCCCCGACCCCCCGGGTACCCCGGTCCCGCCGGTCCGGTGACCATGCGGTGGGTGGGTGGCTTGTCGCGCCGACCGTTGGCCGGAGCTGTTGAGCTGGAAGGCGGTTCACAGTGCGTCTGCGTAAGGCACGGCGAGGCCGGCCAGCACGACGATTCCGGCCCAGCCCATCAGCAGGACCAGACCCCACATACGGATCACTGGGCCACCTCGTCCACCGATGCCGCCCGGTACCCGTTGGGCGGCAAGCCGAGCAGCGCACCACGGCTGTCAGCCACGCGAAGCAAGTCCGCCAACGCCATGGACAAGTGAGCCACCATGCCGTGGAGTTCGGCCTCCGACGGTGCGGCGTCGTCGATCGTCCTGTGGACGTAGCCCAGCAGTTCCCGGGCCATCCCGAGCTGCACCGACTCCATCTCGTCGGCCAACCGCCACAGCGCCGAATCGCGGCGCCCACCCGACCGGAGGTAGCACGCCCTTCCGTCCGGTCCCGGCCACGGGAGAAGCCTGGCGTTCACCGCGCCGCTCCCGTCACCGCTGTCGCCGTCCTGGCGCGGTCCCGCTAAGGCAGCTCTGGTGCTCGGCTCTCGCCATCCCATACGCTCATGCATGTCAGCCTGCTCTCATCAGGTTGTCCACGCCCCCGGACCTTGCAGCGGTCGCGGGGGTCTGTGACTTCCTGCCAGCTTGCCGACATGTGAAGGCCGGAACTATCAGACCTGATTGATAGCTCCGGCCAATGAATTACGCTCAGTTTCCCAGCCAGTCACCGAAGTTGGTGAAGGTCTCGGGCATGCGTCGCCGAGCGGACTCAAGCCCGGCGTAGGTCTCCCTCACGATCGGGTGGTAACGCGTTTGTTGCGGAGCCAGCGACCTTGCCTGTCGCAGGCTCCTGAACGCCCCTTCCGTGTGTCCACTCCACATCTGGGCCCATGCCACCTCGGCATGGTGGTGGGCCCGCCGGGACAACGGCCAGTCCTGCGGAACCGTCATAGCGGTTGCCGTCTGTACGGCCTCCGGATAGAGATCAAGCTCGGCGAGGACGCTCACCCGGTGGGCAGCGACGTTCGTGGGACCGAACGAGAGCCAGTGAACTCGTTCGGCCGGTCCAGTTCGTTGAGCGATCCGCTCTGCTTCATTCAGGTGCCCCTCAGCCGCGTCTTTGTCCTTGTCCCTGCCCGAGAGGACCGACGCACCGAGGTGAAGCTGGCCGGTCAGGACATCTCGCGTTTGTCCGGGAACCGCCTGCTCCAAGGCGGTCATTCCCAGGCCGATCAGCCGTTGACCGGTGCGGTAGTCACTCGCCCGCAAGTAGGCCAGCGCACGCAAATACTGACGCATACCGCTGATGACCGGATCGGATGCACGCTGAGCCGCCCACTCCATGCGGTCCAGAGCAACCGTGCACAGGTCAAAGAAACCCAGCTTCGTCGTGACGTCGTAGGCAGTGCGATAGGTACTGGCCAGCAAGCGCCAGTGCCGCTCGCTGGGACTGACATGAGCCGCCGTCGTAGCCTCGAAGATCAAACTTGGCAGGTCTGCCGCAACCTTCTTGATGTTGGTCGCGCGTACCAGAGCGCACATTTCTTCAGCGTCGGTCTCCATCTCACCGGACGTGCGCGGCGTGATGTCGGGGTCCGGTCCCAGGTCGTAGACATTCAGCGCCTCCCGGATCGGCTCTATCAACCCGTCGAGTTGGTCCTTGCGCAACTCGCCGAGGTACGGCTGACCGGTCAACTCAGGGACAGGCACCGACAAGGCCCGTGCGAGCGCGCCCAATACGGACGGACTCGCCGGCATGACACCTTGTTCCACCTTCGTCAGCGTGCTGTACGAGACGCTCGACAAGTCGGAAAGCTCACGCTGAGTCAGTCTTCTTACCTTGCGGGCATGCTTGACGCGCGCCCCGGTGTGCTCTTCCGCATAGGCAGGCATAGAAGTCTCCCGTTCGGCGTCGACAGTAAGACGGTACCCCCACGAACTGCCCCTCCTACGTGCGCAGTAGCGCGGATGTGGCCGGGGCCGCCCCTCCCGTGTGGCGCCCGGCGGGCAACCGCCCACCGGCAGTGGTCCGTCGGCCGGCAGAACCGTCCGCCCCGGAGGGTCCCGTTACCGTCGGAGACGATTCGTCGCGGCGGCATCCGTGAGCGACGCGATCTGGTCGACGACCGCGCGGCGGCGCCCCGCGTCATCCCCGGCGCCCTCGAAGATCGCCCGGAACTGGGGGTCGAGCCCGTCCGGAGCGCGAGCGAGCAGCATCTCCGCGAGTTCACCGATCACGACCCGCTGCTCGGCGCGCCGCCGTGCCTGGGCCGCGCGCTGCATGACGTAGCGGTCGGCGACGGCCTTGAGTACGGCGCATTCGAGCCGCTGCTCGCGCGGCACGACGAGCTCCGCACCGTAGCGGGTGAGCCGCGCGGTCCCGTACCGCCGCCGGGTGGCCGATTCCGCGGCGAGGCAGAACCGCCCGATGAGTTGGGACGCCGCGTCCTTCAGGCGGGCCTGGCCGAGCGCGGAGTCGTCGTGGCGGTGCGGCCACCAGGGCTGCGCGAGGAGGCGGTCGAGGGCTTCGGCGAGTTCGGCGGGCGAGGCGTCCGGCGGGGCGTAGCGGGCGCGGGCGCAGTCGAAGACGTCGGCCCGCTCGGGGCCGGCCGAGAGCGCGCGCGGGTCGATGTGCCCGGCCTGGAGGCCGTCCTCCACGTCGTGCACCGAGTACGCGACGTCGTCGGCCCAGTCCATGACCTGCGCCTCGAAGCAGGTACGGCCTTCGGGCGCGCCCTGGCGCAGCCACTCGAACACTGGCAGGTCGTCCGGGTAGACCCCGAACTTGCGGGATGCGGGGTCGGTGGGGTGCCCGCCGCGCGGCCAGGGGTACTTGGTGGCCGCGTCGAGGGCGGCACGGGTGAGGTTGAGGCCGACGCTGACGAGCTCGGGCTCGCCGGTCGCGGGGTCGGTCACCGGGGTGAACCGTTTCGGCTCGATCCGGGTCAGCAACCGCAGGCTCTGCGCGTTGCCCTCGAAGCCGCCGCAGTCCGCGGCGAACTCGGCGAGCACCATCTCCCCGTTGTGCCCGAAGGGCGGGTGGCCGAGGTCGTGCGCGAGGCACGCGGTCTCCACCAGGTCCGGGTCGCAGCCGAGGGCCGCGCCCAGTTCCCGGCCGACCTGCGCGCACTCCAGGGAGTGGGTCAGCCGGGTGCGCGGGCTGGTGTCGGTGTCCGCGGTACCGCCCGCCCCGGGGTCGACGACCTGCGTCTTCCCGGCCAGCCGGCGCAGCGCCGCCGAGTGCAGCACCCGCGCCCGGTCCCGCTGGAAGGCGGTACGCCCGGGCCGCTTGTCCGGCTCGGGTACGTAGCGCTCCGTGTCGGCCTCGGTGTAGCCGCCCGGCTGGTTTCCGTCCATACCGACGACGGTAACCGGCCGGGGCGGCCGACGGCTGGTGCGCCCGCGCCCCGCATACGGGCGGATGATCATACGGGCGTACGTACGTACATGCGGGCGTAGGTGCGGGCGGCGGGCGGTGTCAGGCCCGTACGCCCGCGGGCGCGCCGTACCGTAGACCGGCGCACGCCTCGTCGTAGCGGCGCAGGACCAGTTCGGCGATCGCCGGGTGGGCGCCGAGCGGCGCGGAGACGATCCAGGGGGCCGCGGCCGCGCTCTGTGCGGAGAACCGCCCGGGCGCGGTGAAGCAGGACGCGACCGCGACCTTGCGCAGGCCGCGCCCGGCGAGTTCGGCCACGGCCTGCGGGACGGTGGGGTGCGTGGCAACGGCGTAGGCGGGTAGGACCGGCACGCCGCCGAGCCGGGTGGCGAGCAGCGCGGCCGTGCGCTCCGTGTCGCGGACCGACTCCGGGTCGCGGGAGCCCGCGGCGGCCAGCACGACCGCCTCGCCGTCGGCGGTCCAGCCGGCCTGCGCGAGCCGGTCGTGCAGCGCGCGGGCGAGCAGCGGGTGCGGCCCGAGCGCCCCGGCGACGGCTCCCCGCAGGTGCGCGGCCTCGGCGAGCGTCTGCGGCAGGTCGTACTTGACGTGGTGGCCGCGGCCGAGCAGCAGGGGTACGACGACGACCTGTCCGGCCAGCCCGGCCAGCACCTCGCCGATGAGGGGGCGGCTCCGTTCGACGTAACCGACCTCCACCTCGGTGCCCGGGCGCAGGGTGCGGAGCTGGGCGGCCAGGTCGGCGAGCACCGGTGCGGAGCGCGGGTCGCGGCTGCCGTGGCCGACGGCGAC